>NZ_JANHGP010000066.1:0-74806 GCF_024494585.1 Acinetobacter sp. 5862 | reverse complement strand
GGCAAGAAAAAGACCCACACTTTCAAAGTACAGGCCGTCATTCATTATCAAACTCAAAAAATCCTGAGTTTATGTACGAGTCGTGGCGCCGTACATAATTTCGAACTCTTCAAACGTCACTTGAATCAGATTCCTGCAGGTGCATTTATCCTTGCAGATAAGGGTTATCAGGGAATTTATACAGTGTATCCAAATAGCTTGTTGCAATTAAAAGTAAAGAAGCGCTGTAAACTGGATCCTGAACTAAAAATCTATAATCAGCAAATCAATAAAAGAAGAATTGGGGTTGAGCATGTATTTGGCAGTTTGAAAACCTTCAAAATTCTTGCTGAGCGATATCGCAATCGAGGCAAAAGACTAGGATTAAGATTCAATTTAATTGCTGGAATCTATAATTTAGAACTGAGTAAAAAATGACTTATGAAAGAAGTCTTTTGTACACGACAAAAAAAGATAACTCATTGAAATAATGGCATAATACTTGTTTTCTGACGACGAATATGATGACACATTTCAATGAGTTACATCTCATCTTAAACAAATATCTAAAGTGGAACAAGTCACATGTAAAATTTTTTACACTGATTATGCTGGCATTAATTGTAAAACAGACATGTAATCTTTCTTCTGCATCTAAAGCCTTACCCATCAATTGCTTACCACAATCATTTTATCGACGTATACAACGCTTCTTTGCAGATCAGTATTTCGATTATCGTCAAATTTCTCAGTTAATTTTCAATATATTTTCATTCGATAAAGTCCAATTAACTTTGGATAGAACCAACTGGAAATGGGGGAAACGAGATATCAATATCTTGATGTTAGCCATCGTCTATCGTGGAATAGCGATACCTACTGTTTGGACATTGCTCAATGAACCAGGCCATGTGGAACAGACTTCCCCTGCTGCGGGTTCAGAGTTCAGTGTACTTAAACCTGACAATCCCACAGGAAGTTTTACCAAAGTCGTTCAACGTATTGCGGTACGCATCGCCATTGATCCAGAACAAAAAGGCATGGAAAACCTACGTCCTGGTATGTCGGTGATCACGTCGGTGGATACCGACTCATAAACCAACACTGACATTCTCAATCAAATACATTTACAATGTGGTCAAATTCATTTCTCGTTCGCAAAAAATGTTTGATCACATTGCTTTTCCTACCCCTTATCAAACATTAGAACTTCCCCAGCCTGTTCAACTGACCATCAAACGCCTTGATCAGATTCATCCCCAGATTTCGGGCAATAAGTTTTTTAAACTCAAATACAACCTCTTGGCAGCACAACAGCAAGGTTTTTCTCAAGTCCTCACTTTTGGCGGTGCATTTTCCAATCATATTGCAGCAACGGCTTATGCAGCTCAACGCTTTGGCTTTCAAAGTATTGGCATCATTCGTGGTCAAGAACTTGCGACCCAAGACTTAAATCCTACTCTACAAACAGCGCAAGATTTTGGCATGCAACTGCATTTTGTCAGCCGAGCCGAATATCGTCTGCGCCATAAAGTGGAATATTTACAACAACTTCAACAGCAATACCCACAAGCCTTTATTATTCCTGAAGGTGGAAGCAATGCCCTTGCCATTCAAGGGACACAGGAAATCCTCTCCCCTGATGATTTAGAAAATTATGACGTAATTTGTTGTGCCGTGGGTACAGGTGGAACTCTTGCAGGCATCATTGAAAGCAGTTCAGATCACCAGCACATTTTAGGCTTTTCAGCCTTGAAAGGTGATTTTCTCAAACAAGACATTCAACAATTGACTGATAAAAGCAATTGGTCTTTAACCGATGCCTATTGTGGTGGCGGCTATGCCAAAACTACACCTGAATTATTGAAATTTATTCAAAATTTTGAGCAAAAATATCAAATTCCACTCGAACACATTTATACAGGTAAAATGATGATGGGACTTCTTGATTTAATCCAGCACAATCATTTCCCTGCCCACACTCGAATACTGGCCATTCATACAGGTGGGTTGCAAGGAAAGCTTAAAGCATATTAAAACCCCCACAAATCTTTTATAATTGCTCGCTTTTCGTCTACCGAGTAATCCTCATGGTTCATCAAGTTGATGTTGTTGTTTTAGGTGCAGGTGCATCAGGCTTGATGTTGGCTGCAGAGGCTGGTAAACGTGGACGTTCCGTTGTCGTATTAGAAAAAGCCAATAAAGTAGGTAAAAAGATTCTAATGTCTGGTGGTGGCAAGTGTAACTTCACTAACCTAGATGTTGAACCTTCAAATTATATTTCTGAAAATCCACACTTTGTTATTTCAGCACTCACTCGTTACACCAACTGGGATTTTATTGGTTTGGTCTGCGAATATGGTATTGAATATGAAGAACGTAAACACGGTCAGCTATTTACAATCAAAGGTGCAAAAGAAATCCTCGAACTTTTACTTGCAGAGTGCAATAAAGCGAAACGGGTTCAGATTCAGACCCATTGCGAAGTACAAAGCATAACAGCACAAACAGATTCAGGTTTTATCATTGCAACCAATCAAGGCACTTATCACTGTGAATCTCTCGTTGTGGCGACTGGTGGCTTATCTATTCCAACACTAGGAGGCTCTGGTTTTGGATATGAACTTGCTCAACAGTTTGGACACCATGTTTTTCCTACCCGTGCGGGTCTAGTCCCCTTCACCTTTTCGGACCATTTTAAAGAAGTCACAACACGCTTAAGTGGTAATGCTTTAGATGCAACACTGGTGAATGATCGCCATCAATTTACTGAAGCTTTGTTATTTACTCATCGAGGCTTAAGTGGACCAAGTTCATTACAGCTCTCAAATTATTGGCATGTGGGTGAAAGCTTTAAAATTGATTTTTTCCCGAGCCAAGATTTAGTTCAATTCTTCAAGGAAAAGAAAAAGTCGCAACCCAAAGTTCTGCTCAGAACTTTGCTCAGTGAATTCACGGCGAAAAGTATCGTGCTTGAGCTACAACAACTAATTTGGGCAGAACAAAGTGAAACTGCGATTGGCAATTTTAGCGATTTACAACTAGAGCAAATTGCTGATCAATTGCACGCCTTTTCTGTTAAACCATCTGGAACTGAAGGATATCGTACTGCTGAAGTCACATTAGGTGGCGTAGACACTAGCGAAGTTTCTTCAAAAACCATGGAAAGTAAAAAGCAGAAAGGCTTATATTTTATCGGTGAAGTACTCGATGTAACAGGTCATTTGGGAGGATATAACTTCCAATGGGCATGGTCTTCGGCTCAAGCAGCGGCTCAATTTGTTTAGTTCACTTAACACATTAAGCCGATTGCTAAATAACACTAAGCATGATGATCTGAAGAGTTAGCAGCTTCTGTAGAAGATACTTTTTGAGTATTTTTAATTGGTTTTTCTTTAGCCGTATTTGATTTCGCAACAACAAATTTGTACGCACTCGCCAAAAAACCTACAGTAATACCTGCAATAATAATCGGTGCAAATACGCGATTTGGCCTCTTCATTTCACTCTCCTCTATAGAATTTTTATTTAGAGACTATTGATACTTTATCTATAAATGAATTGCTTTTCAGGTCAAATTTTTGATTAATCCTATTAAACTACAGTGATATGTACCCTAAAATTCAGTTTTAGGTCTGGTTTTTCTAAAATATGCCCTAATCACGATATAGATAAAAACTCAATAATGCTTATACAAACAAAACGACCACCCTGCTTAGAGTGGTCGAATTGGTTCAAAAAATCAAAGATTATTTTTACTATTCATCTGAATAAGGTGGGGTCGGTGGTGTTATTGGTGGTACCGAATGACTTGGTGTGATTTCTTTATCTAACGGATTTGGCTGTTTCGCTTCATTCTCTGCCTTATCTAATAAATCTGTCAATAAGCGTTCTGCAGGTTGACGACCACCTAAACCAAATGCCAAGGCAAAAGCAACTGCAACTGAACCAAGCGTCAAACCAAAAGCCAAATTCACAATGGAATCCGCAATACCCATAGCTTTTAGACCCATCGCAATCACTAAGCCCATAATTAAAATACGAACTAGGTTTGCTAACCAACGTGAACTATTGTATTCACCGCATTGTACCACCTTAGCCACGACATTGGCGAGCCAGAATCCTATCACCAAAATGACTGCACCCAATAAAATACTTGCACCAAACTGGATAAACATCGCAATCAGCACACTTACTTGCTCTAAACCAAGACGGTTCGCAGCTTCAGAGATTGCAAACAACATGGTAAAAAATACAATCAAATAACCGATCAGATCAGAAATACGTGTTTGTCCAAGAAATCGTTGCAAATCCAGCTTCATTGGAATTTCATCAATTCCCGCCCCTGAAATAAGTTCAGCGACTAAACGTCCAACAAAACGAGAAACAATATAAGCAACGATTAGAATTAAACCAGCTGCAATAATTTGTGGAATTGCATACATAATTTCATTCAACATCGCTGTTGCGGGTTGAGAAATCGCTTGGATTCCTAAAGCTTCAAATGCCACAATCAACGCTGTGATGACAATAATTGCAAACACAAATGAGCCTAAAAATTTCGATATATTTGAGTTTTTAAATAATCCTACTTTTTCAGCTTGCGTTTGTAATCCCAAGCTATTACCTAATCCCTCGACAATACCGCGCACAATCTTGGCGAGAATATAACCTACAAAAAGGATCACACCCGCAATAAACAAATTAGGCAGATAAGCAATCGCTTCGTTTACCATGTTTTGTACAGGAATCAGCAGTCCTGTTAAACCTAAAATAGACAGCACAATTGGTAGAAATAGTAATAAAACCAACCAGTAAAAAATTTCTGCGATATTAACACTTAAAGCGTTAACACCAACTTCACTGCTTAGCTTCTCATCTAATTCTGTTCTAGATAATACATTGGTCAATCCAGCACGTACCAAACGCGCCACAATCCAACCAATAAATCCTACTGCAACGGCTGCAAATAAGTTTGGTATATAAGCAAGTACTCGTCCTACCATATTGCTAAACGGGTCACTTACACCACTAATATTTAAAACATTGAGTGAGCCAACCACAGCGAGAATCATAACAAACCAAAACACCAATTTAGAAACCAAGTTTTCAATATTGGGCGTACGACCAGTTACCGAAGATAACTTGTGATTGGTACCAACCTTTTGCAATAGCCGCTTTACACCTGCGGCAATGATTAAGGCAATAATCCAACCCACCAGTAAGATCAAAATTGCTGCAAAAATTGGATGAAATTGATCCCAGTAATACATGGCATCAAATCCCCCTCGATGCGAGGGATCATTAAAAAATTCATTCATGCGAGTTATCCTTATCTTGTATTTTTAAATCTTGATATAAATCACCCATCACTGTTTTATGTTGAAACACAAAAACTATGAATGTTTATCACCTTAGTTTTTGTCTATTTTTGAATCAACAAACGGCAGCACTAATACAACAAAAAGTCCGCATAATTTTGCAAAAAAACTCATTGATTCACACCAATGAGTTTTTTCAATTCAACAGGTTTTGGTCTAAAAATAAACGATCTAGGCATCCAAAAGTACCGACTGCATATGAGACAGTATTGCCTGTGCAGTTGGATTCGCTGAATGATCCGCGACCATATAAACAAGAAGTGCAATTAGGAAAACCCCCACAATGATCAACATATAAACGGGTAGTTTCTTTTTCTTTGCAATTTCCTCTCGACTCGCCACATGAGGTTGTGGCTTACTAAAATCATGCATCATAGCAGCCCTCATCCTTTTATTTGTTAGGCTTTTATCTTAGCAATACTCAATGTTGCATTGTGTGAAAAAGCTTCGGACTATCGTTGCAGTGTTTGCAGAACTCTACTTTTTTTATTTATTTTTTTGTTTAAAATATAGTCGGTTTTAGAATACGCTAAAAATAAGCTATACTAGTCGGCTTCGTTTCTCATATGTTTTGCTTTATGTCCTATAGTCAACAAAGTGTTTCTCTTGATTTAGACACGGATGTTACTCATCAATGTTTTTTACATCACACACGTGATGAACATTTAATAGGAATTATTGAGTTCAATAAGCCAAGTTATATCTTAAAATGGGGAGATTTAGAATACTTCCGTCGTCGCACTGAAGAATTCTCCGTCATGCCTTTACCTGATTGTGTAAATGCAATGATTATCGATATTCGAAATGTACAACCTTTTTTAGACAATGAAGTGCCTATTTTACCTTGGCGCCTACTCGAAGAAGATTGCCCTGTAAGGCTTGTTGTTCCTCAAGACCGTTTGGAACATTATATTGGTATTTTTGAACCGACATGGCTAACCACTGATGTAGATACTGCAATTCAAGAAATCCGTGAATTTATGGATATGTTTGTACATTAAGACATATCCATATCATACGACTACCAATAATTCTCTACTGCAATATTACCTTCACCACGACGATTCATCGTTAAACCTCGTTGTTTAAGTGCCTCTTTTGTATCCTCAACCATCTGAGGATTACCACACAACATCACATGACTACTGGCAGGGTTCAAAGCGAATCCTGCTGCTTTTTCTAATTCGCCATTACCAATTAAAATTGGGAGTCGATCATGTAATGCGGCTTTAGGATCACGGGTAATAATTGGAATGAATTTAAATCCAGAATGCCCTTCACCAAATGATGCTGCGATTTCTTCAATACGTTCCACATAAGCCAACTCAGACTCTGTGCGAACGCTATAAACTAGATGAATATGTTTATATTTATTCCAAGTTTCAAAGTCTTGTAACATGCATAGAAATGGTGCAAGTCCAGTACCAGTCCCCAATAGCCAAAGATCTTGCGGTAAAGGTTGTTGATACCTTGCCAAAGTCAAATAACCATAAGATATTTTATCTAAATAAAGTTCATCACCAACTTTAAGGTGTTGCAAATTTGACGTAAATGCACCATCGGGAACAACAATCGAAAAGAATTCTAAAGTTTCATCAAAGGGCGAAGAAACAACAGAATAAGCTCTTACAACTAGCTCACCGCCAACCATTAAACCAATTCGCGCAAACTGCCCTGCTGTAAATTTAAAATGAGCAGGTCGGGTCATGGTGAAACTAAAAAGATTGTGGGTCCAGCGATGTACAGATAAAACCTTTTCTACGCTAAATTTTTCAATTGACATGATTTGAACGTGGCACGAAACAGTAGGCTCATGTTAGCATGATCGAATAATTGATGGATACTCAAAACATTAAGGCTATTTAACATGCGCATGACCTTACGCCAATTGGCTGTTTTCGTGGCGGTTGCACAAGAAGGAACAGTAACCAAAGCGAGTGATGCTGTCAGACTGACACAAAGTGCAGCAAGTATGGCTTTAGCTGATTTAGAAGATGGCTTAGGTGCGCCTTTATTTGACCGTTTAGGCAAGCGTTTACAACTGAATGATTTGGGGCGTTTTTTATTACCTCAAGCCTTAGAAATTTTGGGTCGCTGCGAATCCTTTGAACAAGCTGCTAAAGGTGAACTGCAAAGCATTGATTTACGTTTAGGTGCAACCTTAACGATCAGTGATTATTTAATGCCTGATCTCATGGCTGAATTTTTACAGCATCATCCTCAAGCCCATCTTCAATTACAAGTCGGCAATACTCGCCAAATGATTGAAGCAGTGAATCAATTTCAGCTTGATTTAGCCTTGATCGAAGGTTCGTGTCATTTGCCTCAATTGCAATGTATCCATTGGCGAGATGATGAGCTTGCAGTCTGCTGTGCACCTGATCATCCTCTAGCAAAGTTAGATCGCCCAATTACACCAGCAGATTTCCATGAGGTTGAATGGATTTTACGTGAAGAAGGCTCAGGCACACGTGAAGTTTTTGACAATGCGATTTTACAAGATCTACCAGATGCCAATATCCGTTTAACCCTCGGTCACAATGAAGCCATCCTGAAAATTGTTGCCAATGGTCTGGGGATGACTTGTGTATCACGGCTTGCGATTGAACCGCTTCAGGAAAAAGGGCAATTGGTCATTCTGGATACACCTTTCTGGGAACTCACCCGTCCCCTGTTTATGCTGGTACATCGTCAAAAATACCAAGGTCCTGGACTCAAAGCCTTTTTACATTTTTGTGAAGATCAGGTTTAAACCTGATCTTTTTTTATCATCAGAATTGTTGTTCACATGGTTCACCATCATTATTTCCATCCATTTTCACATTTGGACAATTCCTTAAAAAGAAGACAGCCTCTTCATACGAACGCATTTGAGAACAGTGAGTTCGCCCATCACAACTAAATTGGGTTTGCGCGGTGGCAGGTTGCTGTTCTAATCGTTTTTGATCATGGTGTATTGCTGGCGTTGGTATTGCTTTTAAAGCTTGCTCCGTTTTTTCAGATAACTTTACTTCAGGTAAATCACCCAAAGCCTGACGCTGAGCCTCCACAATCCTCTTTTGCTCTTCAATCAACTGCGCTGCTTTTAACCTTTGTGACTGTTGATAAGACTGATATTTTTTAAAGACAAGAACTGCTAAAACCGCAATAATCATTAAACCAATGACCGTAACGATCATTCTCTTTTTAGAACTAGATTGAGGATAATTTGGTAAAATTGCATTAGAAGAGATCTCAGAATTAGAGGAAAAATGACTAGAAGGATGAGAGCTCTTTAAATCTAACCGAACAATATTTGCTGCTTTAAATTTATCTTTATCTTGCACAATAAGAAATTTAAGTAATTCGCCGACTTTTGGCTCACCGCCTGCTGTGGGAAAATCGGTAATATGAAAGAAGATATCTGCCTGCCCTTCAAGCGCTATAAAGCCAAACCCTTTTTCTGAATTATATTTTTTAATTTTACCTTCAACAAACATATTTTCTTTTCTCATTTGCAAAGCCTAATGGATCAATATGGAGATCAAGAAAATTCTCTCCATATTTTATCTAGATGATTAACGTCGAAAGTTTGATAACAATTCTGATGTAATCGATTGATTATGAGCCAATATTTTATTTTTTTTAGTTTTTGCAGGATTCGGATCTACTCGTTCAATTTGTACTGCTTTAAATTTTCCATTATTTTCTAGGGCTACAAATTTTACTTTTTCATTTCGTTTCGGCTCACCTTCCGATGCAGGAAAATCTGAAATATGAAAAAAGATCTCGCCTTCAGCAGTTGCAATAAAACCAAACCCTTTGTCTGGATTATATTGTTTAACTTTTCCCTGATAAAATTCTTTCTTCATGACATTCACCTAATTTTGCAAGTACTGTATTTCAGTATATAAAAAAAGAGACTTTAAATCCTCCCCTGAAAACAGTACGGTTGGATTAAGTCTCTTTTTTAAGCATATTTTCAAAAATTAATCTTTTTGAACACTACCAAAAATCTTATCACCCGCATCACCAAGACCTGGAACGATATAGCCATCCTCATTCAAACCTTGGTCAATCGATGCCGTATAAATACGAACATCTGGATGTGCAGCCTCTACTTTTGCAATCCCTTCAGGAGCAGCAACCAAAATCATCACTCGAATATCTTTACAGCCACTTGCTTTCAATACATCAATTGCAGCAATCAATGAATTACCCGTTGCAAGCATAGGATCAATAATCATCGCCAAACGATTAGCGACATCTGGCACTAGCTTTTTATAGTAAGTGCGAACTTCTAAAGTTGCTTCGTCACGTTCTAAACCTAAAACACTCACCTTTGCACTTGGAATCAGGTTAAGTACACCTTCTAGCATTCCAATTCCTGCACGAAGAATCGGAACAATCGTGATTTTTTTCCCTGCAATACGTTGAGTTGTTACTTTCCCTGCCCACCCATCAATTTCGTGATCCACAACAGGTAGATCCTTAGTCGCTTCATAAGTCAGTAGCATCGTGACTTCTTGCGCCAATTCACGGAAGTTCTTTGTGCTAATGTCTGAACGGCGTAATAAACCAAGTTTATGACGAATAAGCGGATGGCGAATTTCTTGAATCGACACGAGTAACTACCTAACTAATATTAATCTTTGAGTATTATAGAGTGTTTTTTTACTCTTCATTAAAAAAAGCCCCCAAATTTTGGAGGCTTTTTTGTACAAATCAGATTATCGGATGATTACTGTTGCTGAGATAACATGAAATGTAATGGAGAAAGAATCTCTGATTTCAATGCTAAATTGATCATTGGATCTGGGTAGATACCAAGTAATAATACAAGCAATGCTGCACCAAGTACCATGATACCACCAACTTTAGTTCCCCAATGTGCATCAGCATCAATACGAGGTGTTTCTGGTGGTGTCATATACATCACCACCATGACACGTAAGTAGTAATACAAGCCAATACCACTTCCGACAACAACCATTGCAGCCAAGAACCAATGTTGAGTTGTTACAGCAGCCATTATCACAAGGAATTTACCAATAAAACCTGCAGTTAATGGAATCCCTGCTAATGACAACATCATCACCGTTAATGTTGCAGTCAAGATCGGACGACGCCAGAACAAACCACGGTAGTCTGCAAGACTTTGTGCTTCATCAACGTTGTTATATGGACTAGACATTAACGCAACTGCACCAAATGCACCGATTGTGGTGAGTACATAAGTAATCACATAAACCGTTACACTGCCTAAACTTGCATAAGTCATACTAATCAAAGCAATCAACAAGTAACCAAAGTGTGCAATTGATGAATAACCAAGGATGCGTTTTAAGTTAACTTGACGTACTGCAAGTAAGTTACCGACCAAAATTGATAACACAGCAATGACTGTCAAAACAGTCACTATTGATTCAACTAAAATTGCACCAGAACTTAATAAGTAACGTACAAATAAACCAATCGTTGCAACTTTGGCAGCTGTAGCTAAGAATGTCGCCATAGGTGCTGGTGCACCTGCATACACATCAGGCGTCCATTTATGGAATGGTGCAAGTGAAAGCTTAAATGCAACAGCAAAGATAATGAGACCTAAACCTAATAGCACCATTGGTTGCTTGATCGCAGTCATCAAAGCTTCAACAGAATCATAGAATGACAATGAACCTGTATACGCATAGATATATGCCATACCCATCAACAACATCGCAGATGCAGTTGCTGAAAGTACAAGATACTTAATTCCCGCTTCTAAAGATTGGCTACGTTGATGCGTGTAAGCCAACATACCGTACACAGGAATTGACATTAATTCTAAGCTGATAAAGAACGAAGCATAATGAGAGCTAGCAACCATCAACATCGCACCTGCTACAGAACAAAGTAACAAGATATAAAGTTCTTCACGATTATCTTTATACGTTTCAATGTAGGCATGTGAAAGCGTGCTACAAGCCAAAGCAGCAATCAAAATCAGGAATTGGTAGAGCATGGTAAATGGATCAACCATAAACATGCCCATCACGTTCGCAGGAACAAAGTGTCCACTAAACATGGTGTATGCAATAAAAATTGCAGAAAGGTTTAAACCGACCACCGTCGTTGTTGCAATCAGATTATGATTACGTTTAATCGCAATCAATAACATCACAACAACAGAGGTCAATGCCACAATCATCACTGGGACAAGCGGCATAAGCTCAGAAAAAGAAAGAGTGAAGTTCATGGTTTATCGCATCTCCACTTGTTCAAGTTGAGTTGCAGTCTGTTGAACAGTTTCAACAACTTCTTGTACTGGCATATAACTATTGACTAACCACTGCATGCTTGAATGTGACATATCCAAGAATGTCTGTGGGTAAAGTCCTAACCAAAGTAAACCAATCACACAGATCATCAAAATGCTCACTTCACGTACTGATAGATCTTTCAGTGGACTCGGATAGTGTTGCTTTTGTTCAGCATTTGGTTCGCCAAAAAGTGCTTTGTGAATCAGAATCAGACCGTAAAGACCTGCAAATACTAAACTTACTGCAGCAATGATTGTGAATGCAGGATAAGCTTTGAATGAACCCATAAGAATTAAGAATTCACCAATAAAGTTACCTAGACCAGGTACACCGACAAGTGCTGCAACAAAGAACATCAAGAAGAATGGTAAATATTGCAGTTGACCACGAAGACCACCCATTAAGCGTAGATCACGTGTGTGTAAACGCTCATACACTTGACCCGACATAATGAACAATGCAGCAGATGACAAACCATGTGCCAACATCATGATCATCAGACCTTGGAAAGTCAGAATATTACCTGCATAGATTGCAAGTAAAATGAAACCCATGTGTGAAATAGACGTATACGCAAGCAGACGTTTCATGTCTGTTTGTTGGTACGCTAAGAATGCACCGTAGAAAATACCAATCAGACCCAAAATGATTGCAATATCAGCAAACTGAGCTGACGCTGCTGGGAAGAATGGAATTACGAAACGAAGTAGACCGTACGCTGCTGTCTTAATCAAAATACCAGCCAAGTCCACAGAACCCGCTGTTGGTGCTTGTGCATGCGCATCAGGTAACCAACCGTGTAATGGGAATACAGGTAATTTAACTGCAAAACCAATAAAGAAACACAACATAAATGCATATGCAACTTCTGGTGGTAAGTGGTTTGCAACAGCCAATAAGTAGTTGTAATCAAAACCAATCATACCTGTCATCATATATCCATAGACCACTAAGCCTAAGATACCGATTAACATGATCAAACCAGCAATTTGTGTATATAAGAAGAATTTAGTTGCAGCATAAACACGTGAACGACCATTCGAGCCTTTATGACCCCATAACGCAATCAAGAAATAGATTGGTACAAGCATCATCTCCCAGAAGAAGAAGAACAAGAATAAGTCAATTGCAAGGAATACACCGATAACCCCACCTAAACTCCAAAGGAGGTTTAAGTGGAAGAAACCAACATTCTTTTGAATTTCACCCCATGAACAACCAACAGCAAGTACACCCAGTAACGCTGTAAGTAAAACCATGAGTAGAGATAAACCATCCACAGCCAAGTGAATGCTAATCCCTAAAGTCTGAATCCACGGGAGATGGAATTCAGCAGCCCACGTTGGGACTTTACCGCCCAACTCGTAGCTATATGTACCAGTTTGCCATAGTGCAATACCCAAACCAAAGGTAATGAGCATACCAATCAAGGCAATCCAGCGTGGCAAATGTTGGTCAAACTTATCAACCAACCAACAAATAAAACCAGCAATGAAAGGAACTAAAATCAGTGCGGGTAAAATTAAATTGTTTTCCATTTTATTTCCCCACAACCTGAATCACGATCAAGATCATCAATAACACCACTACACCGAGTGACATGCTTGATGCGTATTCACGCAATGAACCTGTTTGACGCGAACTTGTAAAGCTATTACCACCTTTCACAAGTGCAGGTAGCACTAACCATAAACCATCAATTGGATCACGACCTAAGATTTTCGCAATCAATAAATATGGTTTTACAAAAACGATGTCATACAAAGCATCAAAACCAAATGCGGTACGGCAAATGTGCGCTAAACCAGAACCCAAAGACGTTTGAGCAAATGATTTAACCGCACCGTACGCAAAGGCAAATAAGAAAATACCAACAACCAAACCAACAAGGGCAACACCACTTGCTAAATGTTCTGCATGTGCAACGGCTTCTTCTAAAGCTTCAGGAACAACAAAGCTTGGAATACTTGCAGCAGTCAATAATTTTGCAACAGGTGCTTGTAAGAAATAACCAATACCTGTTGATAAGGTCGCAAGAATTGCAAGCGGTGCCCAGTAAGTCACGCCATGAATAGCATGTGCATGGGTTTTTTCTTCGCCAAAGAATACCACCCAGATTAGACGGAAAGTATAGATAGACGTTAAGAATGCACCCGCAACACCAACCCAGTACAACGTATTATAAAGTGGAAGGTTTGCAATCGTAGACTGTGCATATACTGCACCTAAAATCGCATCTTTAGAGAAGAAGCCAACTGTTACGATTGGAAGTGCAGCTAATGCGCCACCACCGATGACGAAACACCAGAATACAAATGGAATCTTTTTACGTAATCCACCCATTTTGAAAATGTTTTGTTCGTGATGACATGCAAGAATTACGGCACCCGAAGAAAGGAACAATAACGCTTTGAAGAATGCGTGAGCAAGCATATGGAATAAACCAGCTTGATACGCCTCAGCACCCACCGCCATAAACATATAACCGAGCTGACTCATGGTTGAGTAAGCCAAGATACGTTTGATATCGGTTTGAACCAATGCGGCAAAACCAGCTACAAGTAAGGTTACTGCACCTGTAATCGAGATGAACTGCATTACTTCTGGTGCCATTTCCATCACAGAGAACATACGGCAGCATAAGTAGACACCCGCTGTCACCATCGTTGCAGCGTGGATCAATGCAGATACTGGTGTAGGACCAGCCATCGCATCAGCTAACCAAGTTTGTAATGGAATTTGCGCTGATTTACCTGCTGCACCTAAGAACAACATCAATGCTGTCCAAATCGACAATGATGAGCTTTGCGTCATCACAGTCGCTGCATGTTCAACAATGTACTGTGTATTCAACGTACCAAACTGTTGATAGAGCAAGAACAATGCGATGAGTAAGAAAACGTCACCCACACGTGTTACGGTGAATGCTTTGATTGCTGCCCAACCATTTGCAGGGTTTGAGTAGTAGAAACCAATCAATAGGTATGAACACAGACCTACGCCTTCCCAACCTAAGAACAATAACGCCAAGTTATCGCCGAGTACCAACAACAACATGCTGGCAACGAACAGGTTGAAATAAGAGAAGAAACGTGCGTAATCTTCTTCACCACGCATATACCATGATGCGAAGATGTGAATCAGGAAACCAACACCTGTAATCATACCTGTCATCAATAATGATAAACCATCAAGGTGCAAGCTGATGCCTGGCTCAAAACCGCCAACACTGAACCACGTCCATAAGTGTTGAACAAAAACGGTTTGGCCACTGCTAGTAAATGCAAGGCCAGCGATTAAAGCAAATAACGCAGATAAACCAACTGAACCGACACCAATAATGGCAGCCACATTTTCAGATAGTTTGTTACGCCCTGCCGCTAACAGGATAAAACCAATGAGCGGGAATAAAACGGTTAAATATAATGTACTCATCCGCGCATCTCACTAGCAGCATCCACATCCAAGTGATGGAAGCGATGATAAAACTGAAGGACGATCGCAAGACCAATACACGCCTCGGCAGCAGCAAGAGTTAGGATCAAAATGAACATCACTTGTCCATCTGGTTGAGCCCAAACACTACCTGCCAAAACAAATGCCAATGCAGCAGCATTCATCATCACTTCAAGGCTCATTAGCATAAATAATAGGTTGCGTCGCACCATTACACCGTAAAAACCGAGTGCAAAAAGGATGGTTGCAACAATCAAACCATGTTCTAAAGGGATGTGTCCCATTATTCTTTATCCTCTTCTGCACTTGGTTCACGTTTGCCAAGGTGATATGCAGCAACTAAGGCTGCAAGCAATAACATCGCGGCAACTTCTACCAATAATAGATAGTGAGTAAATAATGCTTGACCGACTGCTTTAGGACCTACAATTTCTGTACCTAATGGTGCAGAAATCGTGGTGTATTCTCCACCCAACATCCAAACCAAAACCAAGCCCAATAAGAAACTCATTAATGCAGGATATGCCCATGCATCAGAAGCTAACCATTTACGTTCTTGTTCAACCGTATCTTGTCCAAGGTTCAACATCATGACCACGAAGACGAACAACACCATGATTGCACCAGCATAAACAATAATCTCAAGTGCACCCGCAAAAGGCGCACCCACGATCATGAAAATACCAGCAACAGCAAGTAAAGAAACGATTAAACTTAAAAGAGCATGTACGGGGTTCGTATTTGTCACAACACGTATTGTCGATACGATGGCCACAAGTGCCATCAAATAAAATGGCCACATCATGGTAATAAGCTCCGTACATCAACTGGTGCACTTTCTTTTTGTGCCTGACCTTTTTCCTTACCATTTACTGCCATACCAGTGACACGGTAGAAGTTATAGTCAGGATATTTGCCTGGGCCAGAAATCAATAAGTTTTCTTTTTCATAAACCAAGTCTTGGCGTACATATTCAGCAAGTTCAAAATCAGGCGTCATCTGAATTGCAGTTGTAGGACAAGCTTCTTCACACATACCGCAGAAAATGCAGCGTGAAAAGTTGATACGGAAAAATTCTGGATACCAACGTCCATCTTCTTTTTCCGCTTTTTGTAATGAAATACAGCCAACAGGACATGCAACCGCACAAAGGTTACATGCCACACAACGCTCTTCCCCATCTGGATCACGCGTCAAGATGATACGACCACGAAAGCGTGGAGGCACAATTTGTTCAGCTGGTACTTCTGGATATAAAATCGTGTCACGTTTACGTGTTACATGGCTAAACACCATCCACAACGAACGGACAATCGATCCAAATCCAGCTAGAATTTTATACATTTTGTACTCCCTGCTGTCCTAGGCCTGATTCATCAGAATCACAGCACCAGTCACTAACAAGTTGACCAACGCCAATGGCAAACAAACTTTCCAACCAAAATTCATCACTTGGTCATAACGTGGACGCATTAAAGAACCACGCGCCAATACAAACATCATTACAAAGAATGCTGTTTTAATCACGAACCAAAAAACTGGTGGAACAAATGGAATTTCTAAGTTAAATGGTGCAAGCCATCCGCCGAAGAATAACGTTACGATCAGTGCAGAGATTAAAACCACGTTCACGTATTCCGCAACGAAGAACATCCCCCACTTCATCCCACCATATTCAACGTGATAACCTTCCGCCAATTCTTGCTCAGCTTCTGGTTGGTCAAATGGATGACGATGCGTCACTGCAACACCAGCAATAACAAAGATAATGAAACCAATGAATTGTGGAATAACAAACCAAACATCACGTTGAGCTTCAACGATTTCACGTAGGTTGAATGAGCCTGCAATGGCAACCACACCCATCAATGAAATACCCAAGAACACTTCATAAGAAATAGTTTGAGCAGCAGAACGAAGACCACCGAGTAACGAGTATTTGTTGTTAGACGCCCAACCACCAAATAGCACTGCATAAACTGCAATACCCGCCATTGCCATAAAGAACAATAGACCGATACTCATATCCGCAACGCCCAGTGTAGGACTTACTGGGATGACCATAAACGAAAGTACCGCAGTTGCCATCGCAACTGCTGGTGCTAAACGAAAAGTCAGCTTGTCGGCAAACTTTGGTGTCCAGTCTTCTTTGAACATGATCTTGAGCATGTCGGCAACGATCTGGAACATACCACCCGGACCAACACGGTTTGGACCATAACGGTCTTGCCATAACGCCAAGAGACGACGCTCAATAAATGACATTAATGCAGCAACCAAAACCACCACCAACAGGATCACAACTGCTTGAATCACTGAATAAGCGATTGGCCAGTTCTCAGCCCAAAGTGGCGTTTGACGTATAATTTCTTGATTCATGAATTACACTCCTACTGCCACAGACACAGGCTCTGCCAATGAAACGGTTGGTGCTAGACCAATTGGATAACCAATATAGCCTGTTGGTAAATATTCGATGACCTGTACAGGTAAGCTGATGCTCGTTTCGCCTGCTTTCACTGTAATACGTTGACCATCTTGAACATTTAAGCGTGTCGCATCTTGTTCACCCACGGCAAACATCGCTTCAGGAATACGTGATTCCATTGCTGGTGTTTTAATGGTGAATTCACCTGAACCAAAAATATGGTGCATTGGCACAAGACGGAAGCTTTCAGGATTCACAACCACGGCAGTCGGTGCAACATAGCTACGTGCAGGACGTTTTGCTAAGCGATCGAATAAACGTACACCCGAATCACCACCTTTTAAGTGACCACCGACTTCATCTTGGTACTTGTTCCACGCTTGTGGCGAGTTCCAACCCGCAGCCCATGCGAAAGGTACTAAAGACGATGCTGTCTGATTACCCACATAACCTTCCATAGAGAATGTTAATGCTGAATCTGGATCAGTTGGTTGTTTTGGCTCGTGAATTGATAACGGCGCACGCATTGCAGTACGACCTGAGTAACGACGTGGCTCACGTGCAATTTTCAAACCATGAACACGATAACCTGCATCTGGTGCAACATCTTGAATCGCTTCAAGTACTGGTACATTCTTCACGATGTCATCAATTACATCATCAAGCAATGTCCAATCAACTGCTTTACCTTTAAGACCTGTCTCAACAGCATGTAACCAACGCCATGATTCTTTGATCGCATATTCAGGCTTGTAGTAGCTTGGGTCATACACTTGATAGAAACGTTGTGCACGGCCTTCTTGACTCACTACAGTGCCATCACCTTCAGCAAAACTTGCTGCTGAAAGAACAATGTCTGCAAGCTTCACGGTCTCAGTTTCGCTGTGATCCAATACGATCACAGTTTCAGCTTTATCAAGCGCAGCTTTTACTTGAGCGACTGGCAAACGACGAGTTAGGTCATTTTCAACCACAACTACGGCATCATAGTCTTGTGCAAAAGCTTGTTCTAAACTTAAACCACCGAATAATGCCAAGCCCATTGAGTTCACTTCGGGAACAGTCAATGATAAACCAGCATTTTCATCTAAGTTTTGTGCAACCTGTGCAGCCGCTTCGATAATCGCAGGATCTTGTAAACTCGTACCAGAAATAATCAAAGGCTTTTTCGCTGCTTTCAAGGTATCTGCAATGGTTTGCGCAAATGCTTTTGCATCATCAGCCAAACCAGTCAGTGCTTCACCTTTAAGCGCAGCAGCAACCGCGAAACCTAAACGTGCGATGTCATTTGGCGATGCAACGACTTCACCCGTTGCCACATCCGCTAAACGTGTTTGCGTTGCAGCAAGAATATAGATTGGAGATTTAGCATCTTGACCAATACGTTGTACAGGCTCTGCCAACCAATCGGGTGTACGTGTTTTAGCTGCCATTTCTTTGGCTTTATTTTTCGCTGCTTGGCGAACCGATAAAGCCATACGTGGCGCAGTTTGAGTTAAGTCTTCACCCAAGATCAACACCGCATCGTAACTTTCAATTTCACGCATATTCGGGTTGTAAATACCCTGTGTTTGCATGATTGAAGCAGCTAATTCAACCAGATTTTGCTCTTTTTGAGACATACCTGTTGAATAGTTGGCTTGACCAACAAGTTGGCGAAGTGCGTAGTTTGATTCCAAGCTTGCGCGTGGCGAACCAACACCTAATACTTTTTTGCCTTTTAGTTGAGCAATGACTTGATCAAGTGCTTGATCCACACTCACGGTTGTCACAGCGTCACCATTACGGAACTGTGGTTGACGTGGACGATCTGCACGATTCACATAACCCGTACCGAAACGACCTTTATCACACAAGAAGTATTGATTTACTGAACCATTGAAACGGTTTTCAACACGACGGATTTCGCCATAACGCTCACCCGGTGAGATGTTACAGCCCGAAGAACAGCCATGACATACGCTTGGAGCATACTGCATATCCCATTTACGGTTATAACGTGCTGAATGCGTCTTATCGGTAAATACACCAGTTGGGCAGACTTCAGTCAAGTTACCAGAAAATTCAGACTCTAAAGTTCCTGATTCTGGACGACCGAAATAAACACGTGATGCATTGGCATAGACACCAAAGTCTGTACCACCCGCATAATCTTTGTAATAACGTACACAACGATAGCACGCAATACAGCGGTTCATTTCATGTGCAATAAATGAACCCAACTCTTGGTTATGATGGGTACGCTTCGTGAAGCGATAGCGACGACGGTCATGTTGCGTCATCACCGTCATATCTTGTAAATGACAGTGACCACCTTCTTCACAGACTGGACAGTCATGTGGGTGGTTGGTCATTAAGAATTCGACGATTGATGCACGAAAATCTGTTGCTTCTTTGTCTTCAATCGAGATATAGGTATTGTCGGCAGCTGGTGTCATACAAGACATGACTAAGCGCCCACGTGTATCTTCCGCATTATTATATTGCGTAACAGCACATTGACGACAAGAACCAACAGAACCTAAGGATGGGTGCCAACAAAAATACGGGATGTCGATACCAAGGCTGAGACATGCTTGTAGCAAGTTTTCAGAGCCATTGACTTCATACGATTTTCCATCGACATGAATTGTAGCCATAGTCGAATTCCTTAAGCTTGTTCTACGTCAAGAGCAGAAGCATGGGTTTTAACCTTTGCTTCGAACTCATGGCGGAAATATTTTAATGCGCCCATAAGCGGCTCCATCGCACCCGGTGCGTGAGCACAGAAAGTTTTACCGATCCATAATTTACGAGTCAGTTCTTGTAAATGATCGATATCTTCTTTCTTACCTGTACCTGTTTCGAGTGCTTTCAGCGCTTTGACTGCCCAAGGTAAGCCATCACGGCACGGTGTACAGAAACCACATGATTCACGTGCAAAGAACTCTTCTAAGTTACGCGTTGCAGAGACCATACATTGGGTTTCATCAACCACCATCAACAAACATGTTCCTAAACGTGAACCTGCTTTCATGATGCTTTCAGCGTCCATTGGCAGGTCAATATGTTCAGCCGCTAAGAAATCTGTTGATGCGCCACCCGGTAACCATGCTTTCAGTGTTAGACCGTCACGCATACCGCCCGCATGATCTTCAATCACTTCGCGCGCAGTTGTACCAAAAGGAAGTTCCCAAAGTCCTGGGAATTTCACCTTACCTGATGCACCATAAATCTTAGTACCTGGGTCTTTAGACTTATGTGCAGAAAGGTTGATATACCACTCTGGCCCACGCAACATGATTGCTGGCAAGTTGTTATAGGTTTCGACGTTGTTGACAATCGTTGGACGACCCCATGCACCAGCAACTTGTGGGAATGGTGGTTTAGTACGCGGATTGGCACGACGACCTTCAAGCGAGTTAATCAATGCAGTTTCTTCACCACAGATATAACGCCCTGCACCCGTGTGAACATACATCTCAAAGTTCCAACCAGTACCGAGGATGTTTTCACCCAAGTAACCTTTGGCACGAACTTGCTCTAATGCTTCATTTAAGTATTGAGCAGCTTCGATATATTCACCACGAATGAAGATATAACCATGAGTTGCCTCTAGGGTATAACCAGCAATCAACATACCTTCGATCAATTGATGTGGAAGTTTTTCCATCAACAAACGGTCTTTGAATGTTCCAGGTTCCATTTCATCAGCATTACAGATCAAATATCGTGGACCACCATCATTTGGTGCCATCAATGACCATTTAATTCCTGCTGGGAAACCTGCACCACCACGACCTTTAACCGTTGCAGCTTTAATGACGTCGAGTACATCTTTTGGAGGCATACTAAGTGCTTTTTTAAAGCCTGCATAACCTTCTAAAGCTTCGTATTCATCAGCATTGCGTACTGCATCTTGCTTACTCAAACGCCAAGTTAGCGGATGAGTTTCTGGATTACCGTCGCCATAAATTGGTTTTGGTTCAGTATTCATACATACTTCTCCAATAACTGTTTAACTGATGATACATCCACTAAACCGTGAGTATCTTCATCAATCATTAACGTTGGACCTTTGTCACAATTGCCTAAACAGCAAATTGGAAGCAAGGTGAAACGACCATCTGCTGTAGTTTGTCCGTATTGAATGCCTAACTCGCGCTGAAATGCTTCTGCTAAAGTTTCTGCACCCATTAAGAAGCAAGCAATCGAATCACATAATAAAATTACGTGACGACCTACAGGTTGGCGATAAATACGGTTGTAGAACGTTGCTACACCCTCTAAATCTGCCACACTGATTGTCAACAATTGCGCAATCGCATTCATTTGAGCGTCATCTACCCAGCCATTACGACGTTGTACGCATTTTAATGCATCCAATGATGCCGCACGTGGATATGGATAGTGATCAATATGGTGTTCAATCTCATGGATTTCTTCAGCAGTCAAAATCCCTTCAACATTCACACGAGGTTTTTTATCAGTCAAAATCATCATAATCGTTTACCCCTAGCGATCCACGTCAGCCATAACCACGTCAATGGTCGCCAAATAAATGATCAAGTCAGAAACCAAACTGCCATTAATCACAGAAGGCATTTGCTGCAAATGTGTGAAGGTCGGTGTACGAATACGAGTACGGTAACTCATCGTCGACTTATCTGAAGTCAAGTAATAAGTACTCGCACCTTTCACCACTTCAGTCATAAATGATGACTCACCTGCAGGCATGACAGGACCCCATGACACGCTCAAGAAGTGCGTAATCAAGGTTTCAATATCTTGTAATGTCTTATCTTTCGGTGGTGGAACTGCCAATGGATGATCCGCTTTATATGGACCAGAAGGCATATTATCCAAGCACTGTTGAATGATTTTTAGTGATTCAGTGATTTCACGGAAATGCACTAAAACACGTGCATATGCATCGCCTTCATATTCCACTGGAATATCAAAGTCGAAGTTTTCATAACCACTGTATGGACGATATTTACGAACGTCAAAGTCAATACCCGTTGCACGTAAACCAGTACCCGTCACACCCCAAGCCAACGCAGATTTAGCGTCGTATTGCGCAACATTGCGGGTACGACCAATAAATACTGAGTTTTTAAGTGCCGCAGTATAGTACTCGTTCAAACGTTTTGGCATCCACTCCAGCAATTCTTTAACAAGTTTTTGCCAGTTGTTTGGAAGGTCATGCGCCGTACCACCGATACGGAACCATGCTGGATGCATACGGTAACCCGTGATCGCTTCAACGATGTCATAGACTTTTTGACGGTCTGCGAACATATAGAATACTGGAGTCATACCACCGGCATCCTGAATCGCTGTACCACAGAATAATAAGTGGTTATTGATTCGGAATAATTCGTTTAACATCACACGAATCACTTGCGCACGCTCAGGTACTTTAATACCAGCAAGCTGCTCAACCGCCATCACATAAGGCATGTTTTGCGCACAACCGCCCAAGTAGTCAACACGATCGGTATAAGGGATGAATGAATGCCAAGTTTGACGTTCAGCCATCTTTTCCACACCACGGTGGTGATAACCGATATCAGGTACACAGTCTTTCACTTCTTCACCGTCCAACTGCAATACCACACGGAACGCACCGTGTGCAGATGGATGGTTAGGACCTAAGTTCAAGAACATGAAGTCTTCATCAGCATTACCGCGTTTTAGACCCCAGTCTTCAGGCACAAAGCGTAGGTGTTCTTGTTCAAAATCCTGTTTCGCTTGATTCTGCATATACGGCGTATATTCTGTCGCACGTGCAGAATATTCTTTACGTAATGGATGACCTTCCCAATAGGTTGGTAACAAGATACGACGGAGCATTGGATGCCCAGCGAAATCGATACCAAACATATCGTAAGCTTCACGCTCGTACCAGTTGGCATTTGGCCAAATATTGGTTGCGGTTGGGATGCTTAAATCATTTTCATTTAATGCAACTTTAATACGAATATCACTATTACGCTCAAGCGACAACAAGTGATAAAACACAGTAAAGTCTGATGCTGGTAAACCATCACGGTGAACACGTAAACGCTCATCAACCGCAGATAAGTCAAACAGCATTACATAAGGACGTTCCACTTTACGGAGGAACATAAGGACTTCTTGCACGCGTGCGCGCTCAACCCAGACTGTTGGAAACTCTTCAAAAGTCGCCTGCACATAGAAGTTCTCACCAAATTTGGTTTTGAGCTCTTCTACGATTGCAAATGCTGGGCGTGAATCAACTTGCGTTGACTCTGGCATAGCAATGTCAGTTTCAGCCATTGGCTTGGCTTCCTATTTAATACAAATTCTGGCAATTTTCCCGATGATCATGTCTCTTCAGACATGTCACAATTCATCGTTCAAATTATTTAATTTCATCCATAGAGCGTAAGTTTTTCACCGCAATACGTTCCGCATTTTTACGATCGCGTTCTGGCATCATCTTTGGCTTATACACAGGCTGAAGATCATCACCAATCACCGCTGAAAGTGGACGGCGCTCTAGTTGAATTTGGTCTTGAAGTAACATCAATGCTTGGATTAATGCTTCTGGACGAGGTGGGCAACCTGGGATGTACACATCAACAGGAATAATTTTATCGACACCTTGTACTACAGAATAGATGTCGTACATACCACCAGAGTTCGCACAAGCACCCATAGAGATGACCCATTTAGGCTCAAGCATTTGTTCATACAAACGTTGAATTACAGGCGCCATTTTGACAAAGCAGGTTCCTGCAACAATCATTAAATCTGCTTGACGTGGTGAAGCACGAATAACCTCAGCACCAAAACGAGACAAGTCATGTACACCAGTTAAAGTCGTCGCATATTCAACATAACAGCATGATGTACCGAAGTTAAAAGGCCATAAAGAGTTTTTACGCCCCCAGTTCACTGCGGTATGCAACACATCTTCAAGACGTGTCATCATCACACTTTTATTCACTTCTTCCTCAAGAGGATCAGTTACGATTTGACGATCTTGTAATGGATATTGATCGGCATCTGGATTCGCACGGGTTAAAGTATATTTCATCCCGACTTACTCCTGTTCAAATGATGATGTAGTCGGTGTTTTAGACTTAACACGACCAGAAGACTGCGCTGGAATATGACCAGTAGGATCGACAACAAGCTCTTCAATATTATTGAATCGAGTAATGTCAGCAATATTCATATTCGGTGAACCAATTTTTGTTGTCACACCAGCAGATTTACGACGATCTACAGGTGCCCAATTCAGCGCGCCTACAGAAATTGCATAAACCAAAGCGATCAAAAGATCCACAACAAAAATAACGACCGTGGTAAATCCAAACCAACCTACTTCACGAACTGATGTCGACCATGCGTAGAGGTAAAGAGCTTCCAAGTCAAAGACAACGAAGAAAATTGCAACTAAATAGAATTTGGCTGACAAGCGGATACGAGCACCGCCCGCACCAACTACACCTGATTCAAACTGCTCTTGCTTCGCACGCCCCCATGCTTTACCCCCGAGGAGTAAGGGAACTGTAAGCATAAAAACGCAAAGAAATGTAACGCCGATCACGAAGGCGATAATCGCCCAATCGTATGGAGTAATGGCACTCATGCGGGGATAACTCCTGGCAGGCCTATTTTTAACAAAGAATGTATGTATTGGCCTTCAAATACACCAAACACAAAATTAATCCCGCCAATTGTACCTGATTTCTAATTTCTCATGCTAGTTGAAGCGCTTTAGTCTTTAGGATGATTTTGTTGATTAATTTCCTGATACGACCTAGATCGCTACAAATTCACCCTTAAAAATCGAATTATCAAATCGACTAACCAATGTTAATCATTTTTTTCTTTATTCTTGCGCCAAAAATATCCGCAACTTGTCATCAATGCTCAAAAATATTGCAGCATGAACTAAATCATTGCATTGATACAAATTTGTGCTGAAAATTTAAACAAAATTTATATAATAGCCCGACCTAATTTACCCCAAAGAAAAGTGTCAGCATTGAGGCTGTTCATACCTGTGCCGAACAGATTCGCCGACACATGAGCCAAACTCCTATTTCAATTGATCAATAGCAGCATTTTTTCATTCAGCTTAGCATTGGCCTGTGCATTTGCACGCCCGAAAATCACCAGCCGATTGAGCATTTATTCAAGCAGGCGGACAATGCGCTTTACCACGCAAAAAGATAGGGCCGAAATCAGGTTGTCATTTCGACATAATATGTTGCAATTCAGCTACATGCTTTAATTAACTTTATACACTATTTGACTGAGAGATCGATATTCTAAAAGTAGCAAACAAGGAGAAAAATATGCATTTAGAATATACACATGACTCAGATTATTTCTTTTTTTCACAGCTGCTGATGCGGCACATTGAAAGTTATATTCAAAAACACCCTGATGCTGATAATGCAATTTTCGACCTAAGAGATATCTATGAAGTCTTTAGAGAAGACTTTGCGGCAACAACAACCAATCTTGAAAGTATTCTAAACATTGCTGATAGCTATAAAGTTGAAACATTAAATGGAGATCAACCATTGATTAAAAGTTATAAAATAGACGTAAAAAATAATTCATTACTTCTAGATTTTAATATAGATGCACTGAATGGCTTAAGGTCTGGTCATCCATTAATCGAGCCTGATTCATCTATTCATGAATAAGCAATATTTATGCTTCATAAAAAATTAAAGCCAAAGTTTGATGCTTTGGCTTTCTTATATTCTTCATACAAGCTTAAATGAATTAAAACTATTTTTTTATGTTTTGTTTATAACGCTTCGCTGGCCATGTCATGGTAAAACGTGCGCCACCTAAGTTAGGGCTTTGGTCTACCATAATATCTCCACCGAACCAATACGCGATACGACTCACGATTGATAAACCCAAACCATACCCACCTGATGCGCGTGTACGACTATCATCCAAACGAGCAAAGGCTTCAAAAATACGTGCGCGCTCTTGCTCTGGAATGCCTGGCCCATCGTCCTCTACACAGACATATGCCTTACCATCAGCACGAACACCACCACTAATTCGAACTTTATGATCGCAATAACGAACGGCATTTCCAACCAAGTTTTGTACCACACGATGCAAATAGCGACGTTCAGCATCTACAGATAATGACAACGGCGGTGCAATTAACTCAATTTCTTTTTGAGTCTTCAGTGCTTCAGTTTCCATTGCAACCTGATCGAGTACTTCGACCAGCACAAGGTCCTCAAAGTCCAAAGATGGTGTACCCTGCTCCAGTTTCGCATAGGTCATGATCTCATCAATCAGGGTATTGAGTGCCTCAATATCCTTATCAATCATCTCGACCTGCTGAATACGGTAACTATAGTCATCCTCTTCTGCCAGCATCTCCATACCAAAGCGGATACGTGCCACAGGCGTTCTGAGTTCATGCGACACTGCGCGCATCAATTCCCGTTGCGACTCAATCAGGCGCTGGATATGGTCTGACATATTGTTATAACTTGATGCCAAATTTGCCATTTCATCTGTGCCTTCAATCGGAACACGTAATGACAGGTCACCCGATTTCATTTTATTCAGGGCATGACGAACCTGACGAATTTTCCGCTCAAGCGGTAGAATTAAACCGTAAACACCTAGACTTAATAAGAATAAGCTAAATAAGGTAATACCTGCTGAAAGCTGAAAAGGCATCCAATTAAACATTGGAACTGGACCTAAGATAAGAACTTGTGCAGGATGATTTGGCATTGGAGAAACAATTGAAATCGTTGTACCACGTACAGTTGCACTATCCTTATATAACAGAATACTTTGGTCTTGACGTAAACGACCGATTTGCTCTGAATCTAGATTAATATCTTTAATATTGGCAATCGTAATCGGATAGTAAAAATGTTTTTTAATTCTTTCTAAATATTCACGCTCTTGCCCCGGATAAAAAATCAAATAATCCAGTACAAAAATTGGCAATGCCTTCATTTGGCGCTCGCCGAGCTTATCCACTTTGATATAAAGATAATGTTTCGCATCATCTTTCAGACCAATAATGATATAACCCACACCATTATTGGCATCATAACGAACCACTGATTTCTGCTCAGCAATCCGCTTTTTCTCAGTACGAGAAAGCTCTACACGTGCTGCATCAACATAGTAGATTGGAAGTTCTAGTAAATCGGAAGCATCAGAAATCCAATCTAGCTTTTGTTGTTTTTGAGGTTGTCGAGATACGCCCTCACTGATGACATATGAAATACCATCCGTCAGATATTCACGATATTCTTGCGCGCGTTGATAGTTGATGACCTGTACCAGCAAATAACAAAATGCGGCAACAACAACAACTAAAACCACTAATCCAGCATAAATTCGCAAGAAAATGCTGTTTTTTAGTACTCGACTTACCATAAGGGAAATAAATCCAAGCTAATTTAAAGCAAGATGCAAATTATATCCCGTTAGTTTCTTTAACGAATAAATAACCTTTGCTACGCACAGTTTTGATACGTTTTGGATTTTCTGGATCATCACCAATTTTTGGACGAATACGTGAAATACGCACATCGATCGAACGGTCTTGACCATCGTATTCAATACCACGGAGACGCTCAAAAATATCTTCACGAGATAAGATGCGCCCTGCGTTTGAAGCTAGCAACCACAATAAGTCATATTCAGCGCTCGTAAAATCAACCAGCTCACCGTTTAAAGTCACTGAACGGCCACCGTTATCGATCACGAGATCATCAAACTCGATACGTTGAGCAACTTCGTCTTCAACTGTTTTATCAGTACGACGTAATAAAGCACGAATACGAGCCAATAACACACGCGGTTGAACGGGTTTAGCAACATAGTCATCTGCACCCATTTCTAAACCAAGTACCTGATCCATATCTTCTGTACGCGCTGTCAACATCAAGATCGGTTGATGGTAATGTGGACGAACTTCTCGACAAACGGTTAAACCATCTGCACCTGGTAACATCACATCCAAGACAACTAAATCTGGTTGCTCACTGATAATACGGCGAATCGCACGATTACCATCTGTTTCGACCCCAACTTCTAAACCGTTACGAATCAAATACTCTTGTGTTAAGCGAGCTAAACGTTCGTCATCTTCAACGATCAAAATTTTTGGTAACTTTTCTTCTTGGTTCATTTGTATGCCCCTACAATTAGAGTGAATCTATCTATAAAAATCTGACAGATACATTGGTTTATGTTTTGCAATATACACACGTTTACATTGTAAACAAGTAGGCGTTCACCAAACTGATACACGGCTAGGCACTTTTGTTATATTTTTATTAAAATTATGAATTTTAATATATTTTTTAATTTCATCTGCTTTTCCGACAGAATGAATTTTTAGTATAGATTTTGTGCCAATGTTAAACAACCTGTTTCTTTCTTCACCCAAAATAATTTAAGTGTTTGTTTTTTGACTTATCCACAGAGTTATCTATAAGCCTTTTTTAATGGCTTTGTTATGCTATGTGCCTGTGAATTCAGCAGTTAAGACATGAAAAAAAAATTACCAAAATGTCAAGGATTGATCTGCTGTAAAAAATCCCGTATCTTGTGTTGAAAATAAACTTTAACCACTAAGTATTGTGTTTATCCCTCAAACATCGTGGCATACATTTTGCTCGATTCAAACGGTCTATGAACATAAAAATAGATGATAATGGAGCTATGCTGACATGAGCATCATCACTTCTACTCCTGGTCAAATTCAGGTAATTAAGCGCACTGGTGAAATCGCGTCTTTTAATGCCGAGAAGATTTCTGTTGCGATCGGGAAAGCCTTTTTAGCTGTTGAAGGTCAACAAGGTGCTGACTCTAGTCGCATCCATGACCGTATCACTCAATTAACAGAGATGGTACTCAATACGTTTAATCGTCGTTTACCTTCTGGCGGTACGATTCATATCGAAGAAATTCAAGACCAAGTTGAATTAGCACTGATGCGTACAGGCGAGCAAAAAGTTGCTCGTGCTTATGTGATTTATCGTGAACAACGTGCCACTGCTCGTCAGCAAGCAGGTGCGAACCATCATCCTACCCTTCAAATCACTGATGCTCATGGACAGCTCCAACCATTAGACCTCGGTGCACTTACAGCGACAATCGAAACAGCAAGTGAAGGTTTGGAAGGGATTGATGTTCAAGCGATCGTCGATGAAACCGTTAAAAACTTATACAACGGCGTAAAAGAAAGCGACATTGCAACGACCATGATGATGGCGACACGTACTCGTATCGAGCAAGAGCCAAACTATACGTATGTGACTGCACGCTTATTACGTAATGAGCTAGTGAGCACAGGTTTAGAGTTCTTAGGTCTATCTACAGATACATCTGAGAATGATGCTTTAGAACCTTTCTTGAAGAAAGGGATCGAGCTTGATCTTCTTTCTGCTGATCTTCTTAATTTTGACCTTGCTAAATTATCAGCAGCGATTCAACCTGAACGCTCAAATCAATTTACCTATCTAGGCCTACAAACGTTATTCGATCGTTACTTCATTCATTCAAATGGCGTACGTTTTGAATTACCGCAATTATTCTTTATGCGCGTATCCATGGGTCTCGCACTCAATGAAGAAAATAAAGAAGAGCGTGCAATCGAGTTCTATAACTTATTATCCAGCTTCGATTACATGGCATCTACGCCAACCCTGTTTAACTCAGGTACATTACGCCCACAACTATCAAGCTGTTATTTAACAACAATTGGTGATGACCTATATGACATTTATGGTGCAATGCGTGACAACGCGATGCTCTCAAAATGGGCGGGTGGTTTAGGTAATGACTGGACACCTGTGCGTGCTTTGAACTCGTATATCAAAGGCACAAACGGTAAATCACAAGGTGTTGTTCCATTCCTGAAAGTTGCAAACGATACCGCTGTTGCGGTAAACCAAGGTGGTAAGCGTAAAGGTGCAGTTTGTGCATACCTCGAAACTTGGCACTTAGATGTTGAAGAATTCCTAGAGCTACGTAAAAACACAGGTGATGATCGTCGCCGTACACATGACATGAACACAGCAAACTGGGTTCCTGATTTATTTATGCAACGTGTATTTGAAGATGCTGAATGGACACTATTCACACCTTCTGAAACACCAGACTTGCATGATTTAACGGGTGCTGAATTTGCTGAGCGTTATGCACACTACGAAGCTGTAGCAAAACAAGAAAACATGCTGCACAAGAAAGTCCGTGCCAAAGACTTATGGCGCAAAATGCTTTCGATGTTATTCGAAACAGGGCATCCGTGGATCACATTCAAAGACGTATGTAACTTACGTTCACCACAACAACACGTTGGCGTAGTGCACTCATCTAACTTATGTACTGAAATTACCCTCAATACTAACCAAGATGAAATTGCGGTGTGTAACTTGGGTTCAATCAACCTTGTGCAACACGTTCAAGGTGGTGTGTTAGACCGTGAAAAATTAGCACGCACTATTAAAACTGCAGTACGTATGCTCGATAACGTCATCGACATCAACTATTACGCAGTACCACAAGCGAAAAACTCGAACATGAAACACCGCCCTGTGGGTATGGGTATCATGGGCTTCCAAGATGCACTTTATGAAATGGGTATTGCTTACGGTTCAGATGCAGCAGTTGAATTTGCCGATGAATCTATGGAAGTAATCAGCTATTACGCAATCGAAACGTCGAGTAACTTGGCGGTTGAGCGTGGTACTTACGAAACATTTAAAGGTTCATTGTGGGATCAAGGTATCTTGCCAATCGACTCTTTAGAAATTGTTGCGAAATCTCGTCCAGAGCGTATGTTCGAAGTTGATCGTACACAACGTTTAGATTGGGATAGCTTACGTGCCAAAGTTCAAAAAGACGGTATGCGTAACTCGAATGTGATGGCAATTGCACCTACAGCAACCATTTCAAACATTTGTGGCGTGTCTCAATCAATTGAGCCAACATTCCAGAACTTGTATGTGAAATCTAACCTTTCTGGTGAATTCACCGTGATCAACCCTTACCTTGTTCGTGCATTAAAAGAACGTGGTCTGTGGGACACTGTGATGGTGAATGACCTGAAACACTTCGAAGGTTCAGTACAAAAGATTGCACGCATTCCTGAAGAGTTAAAAGCGATCTTCGCAACTGCGTTTGAAGTGGATACACGTTGGATCGTAGATGCTGCATCTCGTCGTCAAAAGTGGATCGATCAAGCACAGTCATTGAACCTTTACATCGCTGGCGCGAATGGTAAGAAACTGGACATCACGTATAAGATGGCATGGTTACGTGGTCTTAAAACGACGTATTACCTCCGTGCTTTAGGTGCAACATCTGCTGAGAAATCAACAATCAATACTGGTGCATTGAATGCAGTTAAACCAGCATCAGTTGAGGCTCCTGTCGTTGTAGCTAAAGCGGTTGAGGAGAAGAAACCAGAAGCTCAAGTTGAAGAAGATGGTTTCACTACAGCAGCACCTGTACCAATGGCGTGTTCAATCGACAATCCAGACTGTGAAGCTTGTCAGTAATTAGATTTTGGAGAAACCCTTCTTAAACAAAGTAGGGTTTATTTAAGATTTAAAGGAAAGAGGCAAAGATTATGTTCAATATTAGCCATAACTATATGTTAGGACTAGCTGTTTTAATCTTTGCCTTTATTTTCTTTTATGTACCAATGGCCTATGCATTTTTAGCCATTCGGAAACAACAGCGTAAGCAAGATCAATAAAGTGCTTTATTGGGAAGTAGAACTATGCTTCAAACTGATTTAGAACGATATGCTAATGCTCCTGCTGTTTTAGTACAGATTTATGTCGATCGGATAGTACTTCATTATCCATCTTCTACAGAATATCTAACTGAATGTGCACAGTTTTCACATCCACGTTCGTTATTAGGTGATTTTAGTATCGCTGAAACTACATTAACGCAGTTACTCAAACGTGGTGGTGGCGGTTTTAAGTATTTAGCTCCTTATATGTTTATTCAAGCAATGGAGCGAATGGAATTTGGTTTAACACAAGTAGAAATACGAGCATTACAAGAGCTAGGGCTAAGTAGCGGGGCAAGAGCGATTGCCATTTATGATGAAACAGGCAAATTATTAACGCCAAACTCACTTCCCGCAACTATCAATCTCAAACGTTTAGCGATGATGGGATTGATTATTACCCTTTTTGTTTTGCTGTGTTTCTTATGCGCCATTTTCATTTTTTAAAACTGCAATGTAAATAAATTAAGATTATAGTGAGATTAAATATGTCTATCCTTAGCTGGGACGATTTTGAAGATGATACGCAAAAACCGACTGCACCTGAACACAAGTCTGCGTCCCTCGACTCGCAAAAAACGCTTAATACGCAAGTGGTATCTGATTCAGAGCAACCATCGCCGCGCGTGGCAGTTGCACAACCCACTGGAACCAGTGCCAACCGAGCAACAAATCCAACCGATTCGTTGGCTAGAGCATCTGCAGCCCTAGATCATTTGGACGTTGCACCGGGCTTAGAAGAGCTTGAAATGGGTGCACAGCGCGTACAAGTTGATGATAAAGCCATGATCAACTGTCGTGCCGACTTGAACCAGCTTGTTCCATTTAAATATGAGTGGGCTTGGCAAAAGTATCTTGACGGGTGTGCAAACCACTGGATGCCGCAAGAAGTGAACATGAACCATGACATCGCGCTTTGGAAGTCTGAAAATGGCTTAACAGAAGATGAGCGTACCATTGTCATGCGCTCTTTAGGTTTCTTCTCAACTGCAGATTCGTTGGTTGCAAACAACTTGGTTTTGGCGATTTATCGTCATATTACAAACCCAGAATGCCGCCAGTACATTTTGCGTCAAGCATTTGAAGAAGCGATTCATACACATGCGTATCAATACTGTATTGAATCTTTAGGTATGGATGAAGGCGAAGTCTTTAACATGTACCGTGAGATTCCAAGTGTTGCACGTAAAGCATCATGGGGCTTGAAATATACACAATCTTTAAGTGATCCTACATTCCACACAGGAACACCTGAAAACGACCAACGCTTACTTCGTAACTTGATCGCATTCTACTGTGTACTTGAAGGTATCTTCTTCTACTGTGGCTTCACTCAAATCTTGAGTATGGGCCGTCGTAATAAGATGAACGGTGTTGCTGAACAGTTCCAATACATCCTACGTGATGAATCTATGCACTTGAACTTTGGTATTGATATGATCAACCAAATCAAGATTGAGAACCCTCACCTTTGGACTGCCGAATTCCAACAAGAAGTCATTCAAATGATTCTTGAAGGTACAATGCTTGAGATCGAATACGCACGTGATACGATGCCACGTGGTGTATTGGGTATGAATGCAAGCATGATGGAAGAATACTTGAAATTCATCTGTAACCGTCGTTTATCGCAACTTGGTTTACCAGAGCAATTCGCTGGTGTAACAAACCCATTTGCATGGATGTCTGAGATGATGGACTTGCGTAAAGAGAAGAATTTCTTTGAAACGCGCGTTACGGATTACCAAACTGGTGGTGCGTTAAGCTGGTAAGGTCATTTACCGAGTGGAAAAAGGCTGTCATTAGACAGCCTTTTTTTAATGGTTATAAATATTAAATGTCCCTTTAAGCTACAAAACTTAGATTGACTAGAACAAGAAACAATAAGACCTATAATCTACCATTCAAAATGACTTGAATAATACATATTGCAACATTTGGTATACCAAAATCCTTTCTATTTTAAAGTAAAATTCACGAACTTTTTCTCCAAACATCAGTCAAGACAACCCTTTTACTGATGTGCCTTGATTGCGCCAATTCTTATTGAAATCCTTTCTCTCTATATTACCCATATAGGGAGTCATTTAATTTTTAAGGTAAATTGAATGAAAAAATTCTGGAAGTATTTATTAGTACTATTACTGGTACTAATAGTGATTGCTATTGCCTTTCTTTTTAGACCGATTACGTCTAAGGCAATTCAAACGAAAAATGATGAAACTGTTGTTGATGCTGTATTGGTCGGCGGTGGAATCATGAGTGCCACACTTGGTACTTACCTCAACGAGTTACAACCTGACTGGAACATCCGCATGTATGAACGTCTTGATGCAGTCGCACAAGAAAGTTCAAATGGCTTTAACAATGCGGGTACAGGACACTCTGGCTTTATGGAAATGAACTATACCGAAGAAAAAGACGGTAAAATGGACATTTCTAAAGCGGTTAAAGTGGCAAGCCAATTCGAAATTGCTAAGCAATTCTGGACTTATCAAGTGAAACAAGGTGTATTAGAAACACCAAGTACATTCATTAACCCAGTACCACACATTGCATTCGTATGGGGCGATAACGTGAACTTCATGGAAAAGCGTTATGCTGCCATGATTCAAAATCCGTTATTCGCTGGCATGAAATTGAGTGAGGACAAAGCCGAAATTCAGCAGTGGGCACCATTGGTGATGGACGGTCGTGATCCTCAGCAAAAAGTGGCTGCAACTCGTATGGACGTTGGTTCTGACGTGAACTACGGTGCAATCACCAAGCAATTGATTAACAATCTCGAGAAAAGTCCAAACTTTAAACTCAGAACTTCGACTGAAGTCACTGGGATTAGTAAGAATGACGATAATACTTGGTCTGTTGCATTCAAAGATGTCAAATCTGGTGAAGTCAGTCATGTAAAAACACGTTTCGTGTTTATTGGTGCTGGCGGTGCTGCAATTAAATTATTGCAAATGACTGGTTTACCAGAAGCGCAACAATATGCGGGTTTCCCTGTGGGTGGTGAGTTCCTTGTGACTGACAATCCTTCGGTAACAGCAAAACACACAGCCAAGGTCTATGGTCGTGCTGATCTGGGTGCGCCTCCAATGTCTGTTCCACATATCGATACCCGTTATATCGACGGTAAAAAATATGTGTTGTTTGGCCCATTTGCAACCTATTCAAACAAGTTCCTAAAACATGGTTCACAGCTTGATTTGCTTGCATCGACCAACAAAAACAACGTCTTGCCTATGGCTGCAATTGGTCTACAAAATGCTGATCTTGTTCAGTATCTGGTAAGCCAAGTGTTAATGTCTGATGCAGATCGTTTCAACGAGTTGAAAAAATACTACCCTGAAGCTGATCCTAAAGACTGGCATTTACAACAAGGTGGTCAACGCGTTCAGATCATCAAAAAAGAGCCAGGCAAACCTGCTAAATTGCAATTCGGTACAGAAATCTTTGCATCTAAAGACAAGTCTGTAACTGCATTGTTAGGTGCTTCTCCGGGTGCATCTACATCACCTTACATCATGCTTAACTTGCTTGAAAAAGCATTCCCTGAGCAGACTAAAGGTGTATGGAATGACAAATTGCATGAGATCGTACGTTCTTATGGTAAAGACCTTTCAAAAGATCCAGCGTTGTTAGATCAAATCCGTCAATACTCAAGTGCAACTTTGGGCTTGAATTATACGACTCCAGCAAACTTAGTTCCTGCTAAGAAAGTAGAAAAAGCTGAAGCTGTTGCTCAATAAGTAACGCTAAGTACATCAAAAAGGGAGGAGTTTTGGCTCTTCCCTTTTTCTCATTTTGTCTTTTATTTTTATACTATGCCTTCTGCTGCACCCCACTCTGCTTTTGCTGCATTTGCCAGTCGTGACTTTAAGTTATTGACTCTCAATCAATGCTGCCTGACTTTTGCGGTGCTGATTCAAGAGGTGCTGATTGCCTTTCATCTGTATCAAATCACCAAAAATCCACTTTTCCTCGGTTTACTCGGTATCATGGATTTTTTACCTTTTCTGGCGCTGTCTTTATGGGGTGGTTATATTGCTGATCGTTTTAATCGGCAGCGTATTTTACAAATCAGTTTTAGCTTTGCCATCCCATTATCGATTGCTTTGTGGATCAGTTTTGATCTTTTCCACACCCAAACCATCAGTGCAAATTTATTATTAATCTCATCCTTGAGTATTTTATTTTTATTTGGCTGTATTCGCGGCATATACAGTCCCTGCTTTAATTCTTTACGTCCTTTTGTCGTACCCGAACATTTGTATACTAATGCAGCAACATGGACCAGCATGTGCTGGCAAGCTTGCGGCATACTTGCACCCGTGGTTGGCGGTTTTCTATTGGCGCATCTGGATTTGGATATTACTTTTAGCGTCATCGTGGCACTTTTTTTAAGTGGCAGTATTGCCCTCTGGTGTTTGCAAAAACGAGATTTTCCTCAAATCCAAACAGAATCGGTAACTCAAAGTCTAAAAGACGCACTCCAATTTATTTTTAAAACCAAAATTATTTTTTGGGCGATTTTTCTCGATCTCGGCTCTGTTTTCTTTGGCGGCATCATCGCGCTACTGCCCATTTTTGCCCAAGATATTTTGCATGTCGGTGCCGATAGTTTTGGTCTATTACGCGCTGCGCCTGCTTTTGGCGCATTGGTGATGATGATCATTTTAATTCGCTATCCACCAAAATCTAGACCATGGCAGATGATGCTCATAGCAGTGACAGGCTTTGGCCTCTGTACTTTATTATTTGCTGTTACCAGACAACTGTATTTTTCTGTCGCAGTTCTCATTATCATGGGAGCATGTGACAGTATCAACATAGTCATTCGTCAAACGATTCTGCAACTAATTCCACCCAAGGATATGCTTGGCCGTGTCGCTGCCATTAATGGCATCTTTGTCACCTCGAGTAATCAGCTCGGTGCATTACAGTCCAGTGTGATGACACGCTTTTTTAGCGTGGTGCCAGCCATGTTGATTGGCGGTTCACTGTCTTTGTTTTGTGTGCTACTGACCAAGATCAAAACCAAAGATTTATTGAAGTTTCGTTTTTAATCCCCCAAACAAACAGCTATTTAAAAAACCAATATCATATGAAACACACTTTGCCCGAATCTTCAGGCCCCTCCAAATTTATTATTTTTTCCGTTTTTGTATGGCTAGTGCTGTTGTGGCTACAGTCGACCTATATTGTCATTATCGGAGGGCAAGCCTATTTGTTCTGGACTTCTTTGAGTCTGTTGATTCTGAATGTACTCAGCTTGCGCCCCAACATCTTAAAAAATCGAATTGCTCTGTCAATTACAGCACTACTGTTGCTCTATCTGGGCTTTCACTCTTTATTTTGCACCTATTTGATCATCGCTTTTTACTGTATTTTCTATTTATATGCGGGTGAATATAAACATAAACGCGCCATTAAGTTGATCAGCATGTTTTTGATCATGATCGTTTTTGCAATCTACCAAAGCCAATCACTGCATGAACTGAAAAGCCATTATGCAAACTATGAAACGGGTGAAACATGGCAAAAATACGGTGCGCTATAAACCCTAACATTTATGTTTGTTGTGTTCTTGATAAAATCATTTTTTCTATATGTAACCATAAACTGAAGTGTATCCTGCAAAGTCAGTTGAGCAGGTTTAGTGCCCAATAGAAATTGATATTCGTGTCCTGTAGGATTAGTTTTGTGATCAAAATATCGTGATTGCGTTACTACACCGACTTTCAGTAATTGTTTTTCTAATTCAAGTGCTTGTTATTCGTACTTTTCTGTTTGAGATATTCAACATGTTGACGATCTGTTTTCCATGAAGATTCCAATATTTCTTTTTCTATTCTGTAATGAATTCTTTTTTGCTTCATTGAACTGATTACTTCCTCATTGAAGCTCTTTACATAATTTATCCATGCCTTTCCACGAAATACATTTTCAGGCATCTCTGTTTTGAATTCACTTCTAGGAGTAAAAACAATAACTGAATGCAAATATTTTGGTTCAAGTATATCACTTAAAATCATCTCCAAAACTTTCATGTGTTTGTAGTTTTGATGTAATGGATTTTGAAATTTATAACTTTTTTTATAAATCTTTTGCGTCCATTGTTTCTGACGAGCACTACCAAAAATCCAACCCGTATAGTTTTTCGTTTCTATAATAAAAACACCGTAAGGACTTATTAGAATGTGATCAATTTGTGTTGTTCCCTGCTCTTGATCAGGAATCGTACAGTTATTTAACAGAATATACTCATCGCCTAATGCTTTATCGACATGTACGGCAACCATGAGTTCACCCATCTTTCCTTTAAAATGGGGCGATTTCAAATAAGTAAGAACAGCTAAAATAATAATGATAAAAATAAAATAGAAAACCATCTCTTCCCAATCACTTATAGTTTTGAAGTTTAAAATAATAAATCTAATACGTTATAAATATTATATTAATAACATAATCAATTAATTCAGACGTAAAAAAACCGCTTTATTAGCGGTATTTTATCTCATCTCTAGGATGATGGTCGGAGCAGTAGGATTCGAACCTACGACCCCCTGGTCCCAAACCAGGTGCACTACCAGGCTGTGCTATGCTCCGAATGTGGGGTGAATGACGGGATTCGAACCCGCGACAACCGGAATCACAATCCGGGGCTCTACCAACTGAGCTACATCCACCATAACATATTTTTGGTTCTATGTACCAAGCTGCCTAATGGCGCGCCTGACAGGATTCGAACCTGTGACCATCCGCTTAGAAGGCGGATGCTCTATCCAACTGAGCTACAGGCGCATAACGATGATAATATTATCAAGCGATACTTTGCCGATCTTAAAGCAATGTTTTACAACATTATTTTAAATGGTCGGAGCAGTAGGATTCGAACCTACGACCCCCTGGTCCCAAACCAGGTGCACTACCAGGCTGTGCTATGCTCCGATTTTCTCAGCTTTTATTGTATCGCACATCGTGCGGTACGGTGTGCATTCTAGGCTTGACGTTGCATCACGTCAACACCTAGTTTAAAAAAAAATGATTTTTCCTTATCAAATGTATATTTAACAAGCATTTTAACGCTTTAACGAGGCACTAAAGTTCAACATTCGATCTAAAGGCAATTTGGCACGTTCAGCCAGAGCAGGCTCAACGTGTATTTCCTGATCACCATGCTGTAACACATGCAGAATCCCATCCAGTTCGTTCATTGCCATCCACGGACAATGGGCACATGAACGACAGGTTGCGCCCTCACCCGCCGTTGGCGCTTCGAATAATTCTTTATCTGGTGCTGCTTGCTGCATCTTATAGAAAATACCGCGATCAGTAGCTACGATCATTTGTTTATGCGGTAAAGTCTGCGCTGCTTTGATCAATTGCGAAGTACTTCCCACTGCATCAGCAATATCCACTACTGATTCAGGTGACTCTGGATGAACTAAAACCGCTGCATCTGGATAGAGCGCTTTCATTTGCGCAATACCACGGGCACGGAATTCTTCATGCACGATACATGCACCATCCCACAACAACATTTCAGCGCCCGTTTTCTTTTGAATATAGCGACCTAAATGCTGATCTGGTGCCCAAATAATTTTTTCGCCCAAACTATCTAAATGTTCAATGATCTCAACCGCACAACTTGAAGTCACCACCCAATCGGCACGTGCTTTTACAGCCGCCGAGGTATTGGCATACACCACCACGGTATGATCAGGATGCTGATCACAGAACGCTGAAAACTCATCTACAGGACAACCCAAATCCAGTGAACAAGTGGCTTCCAAAGTTGGCATCAACACTGTTTTTTCTGGTGATAAGATTTTAGAGGTTTCACCCATAAACTTTACGCCTGCCACCACAAGGGTTGTTGCAGGATGATCACGACCAAAACGTGCCATTTCCAATGAATCAGAAACACAGCCCCCTGTCAGTTCAGCAAGCTCTTGTACTTCAGGATCACAGTAATAGTGAGCCACAAGCACTGCATTTCGCTTTTTCAACTCAGCTGCAATTTGGGCAAACTTTTCTTGTTTCACTTCTGGGCTAAGACTATTGTCCTTTGGTTCGCCCAAACGATCTAAATGCGCCTGCACAATATTTTTGGCTTCGTTCGCAATTAAATTCGCATCATTCATAAAGCGTCTTCTCTATCCTGCGTGCTTGCATCGCTGCAAACTTATAACGTGGGTATCTTGGTGAGCATTTAGTTAATATCACACTATCCACATACCAGCTTATAAAAAAAGCCTCACTGTGGAGGCTTTATTATAACGCAAATTTATGAACGATAATCGGCATTAATTTTGACATAGTCATAAGAAAAGTCACAGGTATAAACCGTGTCTTTAGCTGTACCACGACCGAGGTCAATACGAATGCTAATTTCCTTTTCAGCCATGACGGCTGCACCTGCTTCTTCAGTATAATCTGGGTTTGCACCACCATCTAAGCAAATCTGAACATCACCTAACCAAACTTGTACTTTACTACTATCTAGGTTGGGTACACCTGCCTTACCAATCGCCATCACAATTCGCCCCCAGTTTGGATCTGAAGCGAATAAAGCAGTTTTAATTAAAGGAGACTCAGCAACGCTATAGGCAACATCACAACATTCTTGAGTATTTTCTCCACCATCAACCTGTACAGTAATGAACTTGGTCGCACCTTCACCATCACGCACAATCAATTGCGCTAAACGGTTCATAATACGCGCCAGCACATCAAGAACCTGTTGATAACGTGCATCCTCTTGGCTCTGAATCTCAACACCACCTGCTAATCCAGTTGCCACAAAAATACAAGAATCATTGGTTGATGTATCACCATCAATGGTAATACGGTTAAACGAATGCTCAACCGTGGTTTGCAGTAACCGCTGTACCATTTCACGGCTAATCGGCGCATCGGTTGCCACAAAGCTAAGCATGGTCGCCATATTTGGACGAATCATGCCTGCACCTTTACTAATCCCCGTCATCGTATAAGTTACGCCGTCCAGTTCAAACTGCTCAGATGCACCTTTTGGTGTGGTATCTGTGGTCATAATACCTGATGCAGCATCCGCCCAACGATCGGCATTTAAATCATTTAATGCAGGTTGAATACCTTGCACTAAACGTTCAATTGGTAATTGCTCACCAATCACACCCGTTGAAAACGGTAAAATCTGATTGGTTTGCACGCCTGCTAACTCAGCCAACTTGGCACAAGTAGCTTCTGCATTTTTATAACCGACTGTGCCTGTTGCAGCATTGGCATTGCCTGTGTTGATAATCAAGTAACGTGGTGTATTTTCTGCTAAATGCTTTTTACTCAATTGAACAGGCGCAGCAGCAAAAGCGCTTTGGGTAAACACCCCTGCAACGTTTGAGCCTTCAGCAAATTCAAAAATGACCAGATCGCGTCGGTTTGGATAACGGACATACGCCTCAGTTGAGCCAATTTTTACACCCTGCACCACATGCATAAGTGGCATAGTTACGTCACCAACAGCCATTTTTAAACTTCCATTCAATTTGTTATGAAAAAGAAAATGAATACATACCCTATATATGAGACTCGGAAAGGTCATCTACAACCTGAGTGGTATTTGTAATATCCCGTTTCTGCGATAGATAAAACAAATGCAACAAGTGAACAGGTTTTATAGATGACAATGCCTTTGGTTACTTTGGGCGAAACCAAAGTAACTCGAACCGAAGGGTATTCCTAATATTGAATTACACTAAGCAAGACACCGCCTCGCGAATAACTGAGTTACGGTTCAAGTCCTAAAATATGTCGATTCATATCTGTTAAGTAGCTTATTCCAAAAAGAAATGAAAATCGAGTATTAACACTACAGATTATGGAATTTGGCTTTGCTCTAAACTCAGTAAAATCTGCTTCTTATCCAAACCACCTGCAAAACCAACTAATGCCCCACTCGAACCAATCACCCGATGACATGGCGCAATAATTGAAATTGGGTTTCTACCATTGGCTGCCCCAACAGCACGCACTGCTTTTTCATTACCAATCTGAACGGCTATTTCCTTATAACTACGTGTTTCACCATATGGAATGGTTAATAAAGTCTGCCAAACCTGTTGTTGAAAATCTGTCCCTTGAAAGTCCAAAGGTAAATCAAATTGCTGACGTTGCCCTGCAAAATACTGTTCTAATTGTTTTTTAACTCGAATTAACATCGGATGTTGATGATCTTGTATCAGTTCAGCCAGTCGAACTCGTTTATGATCTTCATTGTCCCACATCACGGCGACCAATGCATGATCATGAGCAACCAGTTTTAATGCACCCACAGGAGAATCCATGTACATATACACCAGTTGCATTACACTCTCCTTAAACCATTAATTTGATGACAATTTCATCAGCATTAAGCCAGATACAATTAATATTGCAGCAATCATTCGCATCGCAGTCATTGGTTCATTTAAAACCATGATGCCAACAATAAATGATCCTATCGCACCAATTCCCGTCCAAACCGTATAAGCTGTACCCAAAGGCAACGATCGCATTGCAATTGACAATAATACGACACTTAAAATCATAAAAATGAGGGTCACGATACTTGGCGTTAGCTTGGTAAAACCCTCAGACATCTTCATTGAATATGCCCAAATAATTTCAAAAATACCCGCCAAAATTAAAATTGCCCATGCCATTTTTCACACTCAACCTTAACAAGAGTTGGGTCGTCCCAACGTGATGCTTTTGAAGTGAGGTCGTCCTCTTAGGAAAAGCAGTGTACTGTAAAATTTCGAGATTATGTGAAAGGTTATGTATGGATTCCAGTGCAGTATTTTAAAAATTAAAAGCTTTATCTAAGGTTAAGATTTACTGCCATGAAATCTGATCGACCTGCATTAGCTCACATGCCCCGTTTCCTGTATCTTCACGGGATAAAGAACTTTTCCAATGCCAGCCATCTTTTGTCTGGATTTCGATTAAAGAACCCTTTAAATAGACTAAATCATCTTTTTTAATTTTTTTCATTTGAGATGCGACATAAGCATTGGCAGGAACCAGATGCATATTGGCACTATGCGTTGCGATTTCTCGCAAAGAAATAGGCGGTTGATGATCTATACGCCAGTGATACCAACGATTACTTTGTGATACATCAATTTGTTTATAGATCTGCGGATTTGCCATATCTCCCCAACCAACAGCAATATCCATTGGTGAAAATTCAGCTTCACGCCCTAAATTGTAGTCTTCTCTAGAAAGCACACGAAATGCGCCTTCATAACGCTCCAATGCATTAATTTGTACGCCTTGTTGAGTGGTCATTTGACTAATATTTGGCGCTGGTTTTAATACCTGTGTCCAAACCAACCATGCAATAGCCAATCCTAGTACGCCATACATCCATCTTGGCATGCTTAATTATCCTTCTTTCTCTGTAAGCATTTTATCCATTGCTTTAAATGATTGAAGCATGAAATTAAAAAATGACCTAAAACACTTAAATAATTATCCTGCGACTCAACTTTATGGTCCTGTAAAGTTGCAGTATCTGTATTCAAAGTATTCATTTCTAAAGGTTCATAATGTGACAAAGTTTGTTGTAACTCAGCTCCCAAGCTCAAGCGAATTAGAGCAATTGTCACTTCATCAATTGTACAATAATGATATAAAGTTAGATGACGTGTATCTAAATCAATACTATGTTCAACTAAGATTTCAGCAAATGGCAATAATGCTTTTCGAATACGTTGTACTTCCACCAAACTACTCATGTGTGGAATATAATAAAAACTGACTTTCATACTGCCGCCATCACGTGGAACAGCGTCAAATTGAGTTATCAAATTTTGTGTTTTTTCTCTCCGACTTAGAGATTCATTTGCTTTATCAGTTATTAAATTGTCTTGTTGTTCTAAAGCCATTTATGCACCATGAATGACTCAAAAAAGATACTGTCAGTATAAACCAACAGTATCTCAGGGAAGTGACATTTTAGACAAAGGATCAGAACTTTAACGTAAGTCCCAAACCATATAGCCAACCTTTTTTACTGTCTGTAGCCGACTGTAATTCGGTTTGTTTCAAACCTTTGTTGTATGCATAAGCGACATCAATAAATGGCATGATTTTTTTACTGATTTCATAACGCGTTTGCAGACCTATCTGAAGTTTAGATAATCCAGATTTATTTGCATAACTTGACTCATCATTGAATATTACATCTGCATTCAAATAAGGTTGAGCAATCAACTTTTGCGTAAATAATACATCCCGTGTTGTTTCCAAACTCAGTTGCCAGCGTTGGTTTTGACCTGCATAAATATAGGCTTCGGTTTCAAAAAAATACGGCGCTAGACCATGTAATCCCAATACCGCGTCCCATTGATTTTTATCATGCTTTTGCTCAGGCTGATATTGATAACGAACACCTGTTTGTACATCCCAAAAGTCAGCAACATTGCGGCTGTATAACAGCTTTGTTTCGGTTTGAGTTTTTTCTGATTCTGCTTTTTCAACATGTGCTTGAATGAATATTTTATTTTTATCACTTCCCACCCATGTTTTTAGCTCAGTACTGGCACTGCCTCGACCATCGTCATCAACGATCCATGCATTTTTAATCGCTGTGGCTTGATAAATTTGTCCACCATGTTCACGATGATGATCATGTGTATCATGTTGAATATCAGATGGTACTTGCTTTAATTCAGGTTGATGTTCTGAATGATCAACAGGAGATGATGTCTCCATCAATATATTCTGTTGTACCGACTGATCCATTTGCATCATTTGATCATGCCCCTCATGTGCAGATGCAAATACACTCAAACAAGAAACCATGCTACCAATTGCCAATAATTGTGTATAGCGTTTCATCGTAGAAGCTTGCTTAGTGATGTGCATGGCTCGCTCCTTGAGTAGGTTGAACAGGCATAGTTTGTGAAACTTTGCTGCCATCGACATTTGCGACAATCAATTTACTCATCATGCCCGCACTCATGTGGTATAATAGGTGACAATGAATCGCCCATTCACCGAGCTCATCCGCAGTCAGTAGAGCTGTAACAGTTTTGCCCGGCGGCACGATCACCGTATGTTTATTTGGCATATCCTGCGGTGCCTGACCATTCTCCAACTGCATAAACATGCCATGTAAATGCATTGGATGCGCCATCATACTTTCATTCACAAATTTGAGACGGATACGTTCGCCATAACGCACGGTTAAAGGTTTGAAGTCAGGATCACTAAACTTTTTACCATCAATCGTCCAGATGTAACGCTCCATCGTGCCCCCAAGACGAATCACCAATTCTCGCTCTGCTGGACGACTATAACGCTCTGGTTGTGATTGCAACGACTTCAAATCTGCATAAGTTAAGGCTTTCTGACCGATTGGTGTTGCTGCATTCGCCCAACCCTGTACATGATCAATACTTACTTTTGTGGAAGATGTAGCCGCTTGATGCTGGCTATGATCCATCTCCCCCATCGTCATCTGCGTATGAGCATTGTGATCCATCATGCTCATATCCATCTGACCATGTCCACTATGATCCATTTTCGACATGTCCATTTTTTCATGTAAGGGATGATCCATCGCTGTTTTTTGCATCGGTGTAACTGGTGCTTTACCTTGTGGCATCTGATGCTGACTATGATTCATATTGGCCATATTCACTGGCTGATCTGAACCATGCCCCATTTTGCTCATATCCATCTGACCATGCGAACCATGATCCATGCCCATATCTTCCATCGTCAATAATGCACGTGGGCGCGCTTTAGGAATCTGAACCTTTTGCCTATTCGGTGTCATGCTATTGTGCAATGACCCAATTGCAAAACCAGAACGGTCAATTGACTCTGCTTCAATTTGATAATGTGCCTGCTTAGGTTCAACCAATACATCATAAGTTTCTGCTGTGCCAATACGAAACTCATCTACGGGAACAGGCTGTACAGGCTGACCATCGGCACTAACGACTGTCATTTTTAGGTTAGGAATACGCACATCAAAAAAAGACATGGCTGACGCATTGATAAAGCGCAAACGAATCTTTTCACCCGTTTTAAAAGCGCCTGTCCAATTTTGTTGAGGTGTTTTCCCATTCACCAAGAAAGTATAACCAGTGACATCAGACAAATCGGTTTTGAGCATCCGCATCTGGTTCCACATCGAACGATCTTGCCACGTTGCTTTTAAACCGTCTTGTTTCACCTGCTTCCAGACATCGCCCACCGTTTCACGTTGGTTTTGGTAATACTCAGCCGACTTCTTCAAATTTGCCATGATCTTGTCGCTTTCCGTTTCATGAAAATCAGACAACATCACCACATAATCACGCTCAGCTTTTTCATATGCGGCAACAGGCTGTTTTCCTTTTGGATAAATCACCAGAGGACCATATAAACCATCCTGTTCCTGTCCTTTACTATGCGCGTGATACCAATAAGTTCCGTTTTGACGAACTTTAAAACGATACTCAAAACTGCCATTCGGCTTAATACTTTTAAAGCCATTAAAACCAGGCACACCGTCCATCAATCCTGGCAAAAGTAATCCATGCCAATGTAATGACGTATCTTGATCTTTGAGTTGATTATGCACATGAATGACCGCTTCATCCCCTTCTTCAAACTCTAATAACGGCGCAATAAATTTGCCATTTACCGTAATACGTTTGACAGGTTTTCCAGTAACATTGACCATTCCTTGATTAATGTTCAGATGATATTCTTTTATTGCAGCCAAAGTATAAGGCGCAAAAATTAGACTTAAGCCAGCAATGACACCAGCATATATTTTTGAGGACATAATATTTTCCTAATCTGTGAACTATTTTTAAATCGCTCGTTGAAGCGAAAAAGAGCTTCTAAGACAGATTAGGTTCTAGGAGGACGTAAAATTTCTTGCCAATGACCGGCAAGATGACGAGCTTGATACGCTGTATTTTTATAAGTGTTTAGCTCAAAAAAAGGTGAAACAGACAGGCTTGGAATTTGTTGATCGAGTGCAAAATTAATCGTTTGGCAATGTGAAATATTATTACAATCGGGGCAATGTTGCTGATCTTGCATTTGCCCATCATGGCATTTAACCACATTGGTTACATCATGCGACATATCCATTTGATGATGCGGACGTGTCATCTGTTGATCATGACATGGTATCACTTTCGCTGTAGGCATCTTTTGATCAAGTTGAATCTTTTGGACTGCTGCAATAGACGCACCGCTTCCCCCGATGGAAAATATCATCAGGAATACAAACCATAGATGCTTGTATTTTTTATGAAGTTGCACTAAATATCCTTGGATCAATCATCAAATGAATGCAATTTACTTAGCATAATTTCTTTCTATCTTATACACAATCTACTTTATGTTCAAATTATGCTAATTTCAGACATTTAAGCAACAAGATTGCCGATTTATCAAGAGAAAAATAATAAAATACATTATGAACAAAAATAAAGCAAAATAAAGGACTTGACGCACAAAAAAAGGACAAAAATTTGTCCTTTTTTGATATTTTTGTTGAGAATATAAACAACTGAAATCATTTTGTTTATTTTAACAACATCTTATCCACTTGCTTATCAACACTGTTATCCACCCAGTTATAAACAAAGTTATCCACAACCTTATGTGAAAAATAGGATGAAAACACTAAATGTCTTTTGCACCAACTTGAGCTAATTCTGCACGCATTTGATCAATTACAGTTTTATAGTCAGGTTGACCAAAAATTGCCGAACCAGCTACAAACATATCCGCACCCGCTTCAGCAATTTCACGAATATTTGCTGGGCCAACACCACCATCAACCTCTAAACGAATATCAAGACCGCTGGCATCAATGATTTTGCGTGCTTGGCGAAGTTTCTCCAATGTCATTGGAATAAATTTTTGCCCACCAAAACCAGGATTCACACTCATCAATAAAATTTGATCTACTTTATCGAGAACATAATCAAGGTAATGTAAAGGGGTTGCTGGATTGAAAACTAAACCTGCTTTAGCACCACCCGTCTTGATCAGTTGTAAAGAACGATCAATATGATCCGTTGCTTCTGGATGGAAAGTAATAATATCTGCACCTGCCTCCAAAAAATCACCGATCATACGATCAACAGGTGAAACCATCAGATGCACATCAATTGGCGCCTTAATTCCATAATTTTTCAATGACTTACAAATACCTGCACCAAAAGTTAAGTTTGGTACATAATGGTTATCCATGACATCAAAATGCACAACGTCTGCACCCGCAGCTAAAACTTTTTCTACATCTTCACCTAAACGTGCAAAATCAGCAGATAAAATCGAAGGAGCAATTAAATAAGGCTTGGACATGAATGACCTGGCAAACTTTGAAAAATGATAATTGAATTATAACAAATTCATCGGCTTTAGGCTGTTACAAAGATACGATTACGACATTGCAAACTTGCAACAACACGTTGCATGAATACTGTTTTTAACTGCATACGATTTTGCTATTTTTAATGGTGAAATCATATGCAGTTAAAAAATGAATAGTACGACACAAATTACAACTCACGATGGTAAACGTATCAGTAAACGTTTATTGAATCACTGGAAGCACAAATTTGAAGTATCAGAGACTGAGCAGTATTCAAAAATTTTTATGCCGACAGCAACAGTGACGCTTACGCCACAAGAACAGCATTTAGATGTATTGATTGAAAATCAGCAAGAAGATGTTGCTCGTCTAGAACAGGTGGTTATTGATCATTTAAATCGTATGGCACAGCAAGAGTTTATTGTTGAATGGCAGCATCATTAAAAAAGAAGCTCAATCGAGCTTCTTTTTTGAACCTGCAACTTTTTCTAGTTGCATGGCATGGAACTGTAAGTGGTCATTCTTAGCAAAAAACTATCTAATTTTTCGAAAATGATTGAGGTCATATATTTATTAATAAGCCATAACGTTAAAGTTAAGGCGGCACACTGAAGTATCCATCTAAAACGACTGTTAACCACTTTAATCTGCAAAGTTGTACTCTGCACTTTGCACCATCCCTTTTTCAAGTGTTACACGACATCCCCACCGCCCTAAGGTCTTTGACTCTACCATAAAGATCACGCCTGACTCTTGGCGAGGAAGATTAAGACCATGCTCCTTGGCGAAAGCACTCAATGCTACAACTGACATGCCAGAAGTAATTTCACTACAGGTTTGACGCATACGACTCTCAGCACTGCCAAAGGAATACGAACAATAAGAGATGCTACCAACAATAAGGAGAGCAGTTATCAGATTTGCTACTTTACTGACTTTGCTCACAAACTTTCCTTAGTGACTAAGATTGAGGCTAAGCCCCTAGACAGTTATATGGCATAACTACCATAAGAATTTAAAAAGATACTGCACAATTTTTCTTCTCATTTCGTGGCATTACTCTATCTAACAATTTAACCCACATATCAAATAGACTACAAAATAGTTTTAATGCTTTTCTAACTGAATCGCATGAAATTGCAGATGATCATCAATAAAACTTTGAATAAAGTAATACCCATGATCATAGCCCTTGTGCTGGCGTAAAGTTAAATGCTGCCCTGCTTCTAGACAAGCTTGCTTAAACTTTTCAGGGTTTAATTGAGCATAAAACTGATCTTCTAGACCTTGATCAATTAAAATTTCCTCAAAAATTCCACCCTTTTGCTGGACTAAAGCCGTTGCATCGTGTGCTAACCATTGCTGTTGATCTGTACCTAAATAGTGACTAAATGCCTTTTCTCCCCACGGACAAATACTTGGAGCGCAAATCGGAGCAAAAGCTGAAACCGATTTAAATTGCTCTGGGTATTTAAACGCCAAGGTTAATGCACCATGACCTCCCATTGAATGTCCAAAAATTCCAATCTGACTTTCAATAATTGGAAATGCTTGTAAAACATGTGCATAAAGTTCATCAACCAAATAAGACTCCATTTGGTAATGTTCAGCCCAAGGTTGTTGAATAGCATTGATATAAAAGCCTGCACCCTGACCAATATCCCAATGATCGCCCTGCGCAACTCCCTCTCCACGCGGAGAGGTATCAGGGCTAATTAAAATCAGACTCAGCCGGGCTGCCATACGTTGTGCATGTGCTTTAATTGCAAAGGTGTCTTCAGTGCAAGTTAAACCCGCAAGATAAAATAATGCTGAACAAGGCTTTCCTTCTAAAGCAGCAGGAGGTAAATACACTCCAACTTTGGTTAGACCTTTAAGATGCTGTGATTCCAGTTGATAAATACGCTGTTCACCTTCAAAACAACGATTTTTTTGCAGTAGATGCATGTTGATTATCCTGTGTTTTTGTAATGTCTGTTGTTGTGATATTTTGCGTTGGGAATAAATATGGCTCAAGTTGTGGCAACATCAATTCCATGTTACGACCAATAGCCCATTGCGGCTCGGATGGTTCAAATCCTTGAGCTGTTTCCCACTGTGTCACAGTTTGTTTAGACTGATCAAATGCTTTTTTCATTGAGGATTGTTCACGCATCGCCAAATCGAAGAAAGCACGACCAAAATAAGTGTAATCCGCTTCATTATTACAACCAAAAGAGGTTTTATCTGCGGCTGAAGCAGTAATAATTAAGGTTTCAGGTGACTGTAATGCTGGAATAAAACTTCCTGAATAACACGCTGAAATTACAATCACTCGCCAACGAATACCTGATTTATCGAGCGTTTCACGTAGCCATTTCGGGTCGACTTGCCCTAATTCTAATGGTGCATTTTCGAGTTCAAAATGATTACGCTCACCGTGGGATGTCATATAAAGAAATAATACATCGCTATCACGGTTCATCTGCTGACCAATCCGACGCAACGCTAACTCAATACTGGTTTTAGACGCAATTGGAACATCTAAACGTGTCGCAGGATTATTAATCAACATAATGGAACGTCCAAACGTTCCAAAACGAGTATCAAATTGCTCTCTAATGCGCTCAATTTCAGATTTGAAAACATCAGCGTAGCTATCCCCAGCTACGCCCATAAAATACCAATGGCTTTTCGCAATATCACCATATTGGATTTGATCTAAAGCTTTGTCCAACACATGACTTTGCGCATAAAAAGCATCTTCAGCAAAACTTGGTGGTGTTTCTTCAACTTTCCAAATCGGTTGATCTTTTACCGAAAGTTGCCAAACCACCATGGTTGCAATAGTCGCAATAAAAACTAAAGCACGCTCCCACCACGGCCAATTTAATGCCCGTGAAAATACCCAAATCACAGCCAGACTTTGCCAAACAAATAGTCCAACAAATAATGGTGGTAAGAAACCATTATAGATTGTATCGGGAATGAAATTTAGATAGCCATTTGAACCTAAATATTGGATCAAGCACTGTAATAATAGGATATTAGTATCAAGCACTAACCATAATAATGCGGGTACAAGCATTAAACGGGCTTGGTTCATGCGTTGCGAAAGGAAAATCCCCACAATTAAGGCAATAAAAGGCCAAAGCGCGTAACCAATCAAACCTTGAGGGTTGAATTCACCAATTTGCCCTGCCACCAACCAGCTATAAAGTGAATTGGTACAACCACCTAAAATACCCCAAATAATGAGTTGCGTAATTGATGGATGAACAATCTGTAAGGAACGTCGAGACCCAAGGAACAACCACATTCCAGCAATTTGGTTACTTTTAAAATCATGCCAGATATTAATGGAGGGTTTGAGGTCGATCATAAAGTTCTTCGGGTATTTCTCTTTTCAAGCTTAGATTGAGAATATGTCTATCTTTTATAAAATGAATATGACTTTTCCTAAAAGGAACAACGTCTTTCCTTCATTTAATCTCGACAAGAATTTTTTATCAATCATGCTTTTGCACTATATCACAAATCTTTACCGAGCATTCACCTAAGCTAAACAATCACTTGGATAAAAGTTAAGTTGAACTTTTGGGAAAATATGCATCAAAACGACAAGCATCACCTAGCCATTGATGATCTGGAGCTTGATCAGCCAAATAAACTGCATGTCGAGGTCGTTTTACAATAACGCGCTTAGCGATTTTACTGGCAAGATGCAGTAATTCATCACCTAAATCCATTTCACCATCTTCAGGTAATAACATATGCAATAATTGCATTTGCTTTTTGACCTGTGCCTGTTTCTTTTGTGCTTGGTGGTTTTGATCTCGCTGTGGGAACATCGGATCTAAATAAATGACATCGATCTGTTCATCTCGCTGCTTTAATCCATGTAAATAATCAGTTGAATCAGCATAAATGAGTTGAATCCGTGGCATAACAGATTGCAGAAAAGGATCTCGTTCTGCTTGGGCTTTGGTATATTCTAATAATACAAATAGGATGGGATGACGTTCAATTAAACGCACATCAGCACCCAAATAAGCCATCAATAAACTATCATGACCTAAGCCAGCTGTTGCATCAATTAAGCTAGGTTTTTCACCTAATTGACATGCTCTTGCGATCATTTCGGATTTCAGACTGGCTCGTTTTAAACGAGGAATTTCAGCACGCCAATCCGGTTGCATTTTCATCCCATTCGCAGCCAGACTCAGTCCATCTTCATCTAAAACCAAGGCCATATCTGGATTCAGACGAAGGAAACGTGCATTCACTTTTTCAACGATTTGACCTTTTAGTTCGACATCCAAACTCGCTAAACGGGTTTGAAGTTGTTGAAATTGCTCCGCGTACTCCGTCTGATACCAACAGATCATCTGCATTACCAATGCACCCAACCTGTCCACCATGTCGCCAAAATAAATAAACCAAACACTATACGGTAGTAAGCAAAAGCGGTGAAATCATGCTTAGAGACATAACGAATTAATGCACGAATCACAATTAAAGCTGAAACAAAAGCAACAATAATTCCAACTGCTAAAATAGCCATATCATTACTATGTAATTCATGACGCATTTTATACATATCCAGTAAGCCTGCCCCCATCAATACAGGAATACCGAGGAAGAATGAAAATTCAGCCGCTGCTTTACGTGAAATACCTAAAAATAATGAGCCGATAATGGTTGAACCAGAACGTGATGTCCCAGGAATTAATGCAAGACATTGAATCAAACCAATCAAAGTTGCCTGCTTGAATGTCAAATCCTCGACTTCAGGACTTATAATTTTATGCTGACGGCGTTCGGCCCATAAAATAATCAAACCACCGACAATGAGCGCAATTGCAACCGTAACTGCATTAAACAAATAAGCCTTTACTACATCGCCAAAGGTTAATCCAATAATCACAATTGGAATAGAAGCAATAATTAAATTCAGGCTTAAACGTCGACCTTGTTCTTGACCTGTGAGTGCGCCGATTAATGCGCCCCAGAGTTTGCCCCAATATTCATAGATTACCGCTGCAATTGCACCGATTTGTACTGCAACAGCAAACATTTCTCGCTTTTCAAGCGTCCAGAAGTCTAGCAACTGCCCTGCTAGAATCAAGTGCCCTGTACTTGAGATCGGTAGAAATTCAGTAATCCCTTCCACCAAACCCATAATTGCTGCTTTAAATAGCAATAAAAGATCCATAATTAACCTTAATTCGCTTTACTTTGTTCTGGAATTTTTTTCCATGCATCATCACGTAAATACACAGGGAGTGCATGCTCAGCATCAACCCATTTTTCTTGTACAGCATAAATTCGAGCAATTGTTGCAATGTCTTGTGCAGTTGCTCGAATTTCTGTTGCAGACGTTTTTAGAATGGAAGCCTCTTGCGAGTCTATTTGACTTGGCTTAATCAATTCTGAACCTGAGCCAATCGCCGTAAATTTACGATATGCGGTCGCTTGTTCATAATTTAATAATTTTTCTTCATCGACAGCATGCATAATGCCATTTTCATCTAGACTAAAATTAGCAATATAAACTTCTTGCATACGTGCATCTAAAACAGCTGTAACCTGATGTAATCCTGTCAAACGATATGCAGCTTGCGCTAACGCTTGCAAGCTTGATACAGGAATAACAGGCAAATCTTGTGACCATGCCAAAGCTTGAGCAACCGCAGCATTAATACGTACACCACTAAATGAACCTGGCCCACGACTAAACGCAATTGCAGCCAAATCAGCCAATTGAGTTTGAGTTTGTAATAGCGCCTGTTCAGTTAATGGCAAAATGGTTTGCGTTTGTGCTTTTGGTCGCTCATCTAATTGAAAATAGAGTTCTTGAACATCATCAATTAATGAAACTGAACAGTGCTCATTTGCAGTTTCCAATGCAAGCAACTTCATGCAAAAACCTTAGCTTAAAAGAGATAAAAAACGTCGAGTATCATACCCCACTCAAGCGCCCTAAGCGAGTTATTGACTTTTTATAGATACAAAAAAGCCAAGGATATACTTGGCTCAAGAAACACACTATATCAATTCGTAATTATTAGAAATTAAACTCTTCCAATACTAAAAAATTCTTATAATGTTCAGCATAATGTAAAGCACTCAAGCGTAACCGTGCAGCGCCTTGCTCATCTAAAGTTTTGATCACTTTTCCTGGTGATCCCATCACCACAGAATTGTCAGGGATAACTTTACCTTCAGGAATCAATGCATTTGCACCAATAATACAATTTTTACCAATCACCGCATTATTTAAAACTACAGCATTGATACCAATTAAAGAATTATCTCCAATCGTACAGCCATGCAACATGGCTTGATGACCGACTGTCACATAATCCCCAATATTCAGTTCAATACCTGCATCAGTATGTAAAACTGCATTCTCTTGAATATTCGAGAAATTTCCAATCCGAATTTTACAATTATCAGCTCTTACAACCGCACCAAACCAAATACTAACTTGGCGACCTAACTCAGCTTGACCAATCACCGTTGCATTCGGTGCAATCCAGCCATCCCAAGGTTCATGTAATGCTTTAGGGCTCAATCCTTGATATGTGTACATCATGACAAAATACTACTCTATTTTAATAAGACGTGATTAGAATTTAGATAATCCAAAATGAGGAGGATTAACTAAAAAAGGCCATTTTTTTTGATGTCCTAGCCCATACTGAAATAATGATACTAACATTCGAGCGGTTAAACCCCATACGATCTCATTTTCAACCTGCATACTCGGAAAATAAATTGATTGTCGAGCTAAACGCACTTCATACGGTAAAGGTGGTGCATCAATTAATTGCTGCAATGGTGCAAAAAAAATACGATCTATCTCTGTAGGTTGTGCAATTAGATCTACTTCTGCGGGAATTAATCCTACAATCGGTTTCACAGATAAACCACTACGCGCACGTTGTATCGGTAGATCACCTAACAGCTTGACATCGAAGGGATTAAGCGCTGTTTCTTCTTGTGCTTCACGCAAAGCAACTACAATATTACTGGTATCACTCGGATCACGCTTTCCTCCTGGAAAAGACACCTCACCTGCATGTTGAGATAAATGGATTGAACGACGTGTGAGTAAGACCTTAGGTTGCTGTTCTTGTGTAATTGCAATTAAAACCGCTGCATCAGCTTGTTGGATTCGTTTGGAAAAACGCAACCGTTGTTGTAAAAGCTGTATTAACGATGGTTCTTCCATATGACTCATCTCTTTTTCTCATTTTCCTTAAAAATCATCATAACTGAAATTTCAATCACAATCATAGATCATGATGCGAAGTGATCAAAATTCAGTTATGCTGAGTTATCTCTGTAGCTGATGATAATTATGAGCTTTTGCGTTGCGTGTGGACATCAAACTGAAGCAAAAATCCCGCTAGGTGATCATAAAACACGGCTCGTCTGTACACACTGTGGCAATATCCACTATGAAAATCCGAAAGTTATTTGCGGTGCATTAGCCATTTGGGATAATAAAGTTTTATTGTGTCGACGTGCCATCGAACCACGTTATGGGCTATGGACACTTCCTGCTGGGTACATGGAATTATTTGAAACCATGGAACAAGGTGCTGCTCGTGAAACACGAGAAGAAGCTGAAGCCGAAGTTGATATTGAACAACTATACTGTATGTATAATATTCCACGTATCGGGCAAATTTATGTTCTATTTAAAGCACAATTGAAAGATGGTGTTTTTGGAGCTGGAGAAGAAAGTCTCGAATGCCGTTTATTTGAAGAACATGATATCCCATGGGCAGAACTCGCATTTCCGAGTGTAGAACAAACTTTAAAACATTATTTTGCAGATCGTAAATTAGGATTATTTCCATCTCATTTAGAAACATTAGGTACACGTTTAGATCATACAGGTTAAATAAAAAGACCGCTTATCGCGGTCTTTTTATTTAACTTTTATTTTGTCTTAACAGCTTTACAAGCATTTAAATTTTGATCTGCAAGTTGAATAGTCACTGGACCAGTCCAGCGTTTAGCCATTTTACGATCTTCATCTGTTGGTTTAACATACTTATTTCGCTCTGTGTCGTCTTTCAAACTATCGTATAAATTTACATACACATCCTGATAATAAGCGTAAGTGTTTGACCAATATACTGTACTACTTGTCTCAGTAAAGTCAGTTAATGTTATTTCCTTTTGTGGGGCATCACTTAATAAATTATGAATATTAATTTTAGCGCCACCAATAGCTCTAATCGTCTCGTTATAAATAACGCCAACATTTAATCCAAACATCGCACCATTTAATATACCAAATTTTGGATTAGACAAAATTGCTCGGACAGATACTGATTTACTTGTAGGTGTAAAAGAGGTTGCTCCTGTAGAGCCTATACGATATTGAGTTTCTCCAAATTCATCAGTGATCGTCCCATCTGAATTAATAGATTGGATTTTTCCACACTCTCCAGACATATCACTAGATGTAGAATTTTTACGAATATCAGTTCGGATATCACCATTCTCGTCAATTACAATCCCTAATTTAATTTTTTCTGAGTCAGGAATACTATTATCAGAGAAACCAAAAATTAGAGTCGCATATAAAGGGAAAATATATTTTTGATTTGTTTTTACATTTGTACTAGTTTTAAAAACATCTTTACCTAAGTAACTTGGCGGGTTTGCTTTATAAATTTCTAAACTTCCATTATAAGCTCGACCATCTATAGCTTGCTCCCATTGCCCCAAATGTGCTGTATTTACAGGGTCAGTATCTTTAGCATTTAATAGCAGTCTATAAACATATTCTGTCCCAGGGATTGTATGACCGTTAATCAACTTACCTTGCTTAAATTTTAAGTCTTCTGATGGGTTGGTTGTCAAAGCAAAACGCAGCGGTTGGTTAGAGTTTATTTCACGATTAATCGGATTCAACCACGTATTTTGAGGATTAATTTGTACTTTTTGAGCTTTGACTTTAGTAATTAATACAGATGGTGGATAAAGTTTACCCTCTATAAAACTTGCAGGACCTCTCCATTGTTGACCTGTTCCTATTGTATATCCTTGTCGATCTGTAAGTAAAAAGACCTCCCCCATCGAATGTATAAGGTCATTACCTTTATCAGGATTTACACAATCATTATAATTTGATTGATTACAACCAAAAAAGCCATCTGGAGTCTTAACTGAAGGTGTAATTGTACCCGCTTTTAAGAAAGGTATTGTTGTTTGCCATACACCTGCATTAGATAAATTTAAGAGACGCTGAAGCAGCACCATCGCCTGTTCATCTGTTACATTACTAACACTTAACCATGGCTTTAAGATATCAACGTAAGAACCATTACTCAGTTCAGCGACACCAATATCTTTAGTTAATTGAGATAATAGATCTTTCTTTTCGTCAGTAATCTGAGTAGGTTGAATATCCCCCAAAGCATTATCTTCTTGCTCAAGACCAATGCTATGAAAAATTTTTATTAATGCTATCGCTACGCGAATAGTCTCATCATTTGGATCAAGTGCTGTTGGCATTTTTCCTGTTAATGCGCTTGCTAAATCAATGACTCGAAGCCGTGGTACTGGATACCTTAAATCATTAATCTTGGAAATATCATCCAATTTCACAACACCAAGGTTAATTTTCCTAGCATCTTTACCTTGTATATAAAAAGTTGCCGTGTCGCCTAATTTACAAGCTCCCCCAACAGCATTTGAATCAAGTTTAGTTGCAAAGTGATTTGCCTTATCGCTACTACAATCAAAATTTAAACCAGAAATAGGATAATCCATGGCAAAGGGTAGACAGTCGCTACTTGTAGGCGTACAACTCGTACTAGTTGTTACGCCACTAACCCCTTTATTTGGATCTTCATTAATTTTTGTACTCTCGCCTCCACAACCTTGTAATAATGCTACTAATGTCGTTAAAGCAAAAGGTAAGAAAATTTTGTTATTTGTCATGGGTTCATCCTATTAATGCTTACTGTAAAGCAGCAATCTTAATCTGTCCTTGATTTGAAAGTTCCTGCTCTGGAACATCCACGGCTGATGCTAATGGAGTCATCATCATATAATAACTTTTAGGCGGTATCTTAATTACACCTTGAAGGGCTGCATGTTGTAATAATGTTGCTGGAATCTTCTGATTCTTAAATCCACTCACGCCTTCTAATATACAACCAGACTTATCTAAAAAAATCACTAAAGGCCAATAATATGTCGGTTTATCATTATTAGATGCATAAGAATCAAATTGCATATATTGAATATTTTGATCAAGCTTGACCAATTCATATTCAAATTTTTCTTTTATAGGTTTCCGAGGCCATAAGCCAATTTCTTTTTCGGGAACTAAACTCTTGATTGTTTTATTTTTGCTATAACTTTCTAAGAAACAACGATCATTCTCAAATGCCAGAGATAAATCTTGTGCAGATAAACGAACATAATTATTAGATAAAGTAATTGAATTTAGACTCTGGTTTGATTTGTTTAATATTTTATCCAAAATTGATCGACTTACGCCTTTTTTACGCTCTATCGTCTCTAAACGTCCTGTTCCATCAGGCATAGTATAAAAGCGCTTTTTACCCTCTAAATTAAATTCCTGATCTTCTAAATATTCATTATTCACATATTCAATTCCATCTACTTGTATGAATGCAGATGAAGCAGATGAAGCAGATGAAGCAGATGAAGCAGATGAAGCAGATGAAGCAGATGAAGCAGATGATTCTGCCTCAATATTAGTTAGACTTTTACTAGCAACATTTAATTTTGGTGTTATCTTTTTATTCGTATTTGCATCAATTATTTCTTTTGAAGTATTTATAAAATTTTGAGATTTTGTTTGATTAACTACGTCAGAAGCTAATTTTGATTCTGAAGATGATTGCATTTTAACTGTATTCTTAACAACATCTTGATTAGACATTGATATTGTTGGTAAATCTAAATTGACATTATTTCTAACTGGTAGATTTTTTTCTGATGCTGCTGGAGAATCAACATGAGTAGAACGTTCTGTTCTATTCTCATTTTCTGTTGGTTTTTTAGGAATAATCATTGGTCTTCCATCAGGGCCAATAATTGTATAAAAACCTTGTGCATATACAACCGAAGTACTTGCAATAACAGTAAAAATTACAGATATTGCAAGCTTAGATTGTTTTATTATCATAGTCGTTAACATTACCATTTTGTTCTATAGCTGATACCAAGCAAAGTTACCTTAGTATTGGTTTTAATATCTAGGCCTGCATACGGGTTTAATAAAATATTATCAACCCCTGTTTTATTTGCAAGACTACTAGTATTTGCAGGAATATCATCACGACTGCGTAAGAAGCCAATTGAAAGATCTAAATCTGTATCTTGATCAAATCGATAACCAGCACCTAAACCGAACAGTTGAGCATTATTAATTGGTACCATCGTATTGCGCTTGTCATCCGGAATTGAACTTGTACGAGGCTCATAACCCATGCGCAACTTCAGCCGATCAGTTGCTGAATATTCAAAACCGATTCCCCAACGCCAAGATGATTGAAACTTTAAAGGTAAAGCTAAAGAACGATCCGTTACATCAGCAGTCAAAAGTTTAGCAACCTTTAATAATGATATTTGTCGATCAAATTCAAACTTAAACTTATCCCATGCAGCGAAGTCGGTCCAACCGAGATCAAAGTTCATTTGCAAGTCGGGAAATATTTTATATTTTATACCCGCTTTAAAATGTTGCGGATATTTAAAATCCATGGCAACTAAACCAGATTCCACATTAGGAATATACCCAGGCAAGCCAAGAATTGCCGCAAGAATTTGACCAGTCGCTGACGAATTTAAACCAGCTACGAGTTGTTGCGGAGCTGTCGCATTATTAATTAAATATTTACCTCGCAATCGCATTTTAGCTTCACTTTGATAAACCATACCAAAACTAAAATCATCGGTTGGCTCCCATAATACGCCCAAATTATAACTTGGACTTAATGATTGCTCTAAAGATACATCCATTGCCCCCACTTTACTAAACGGGTTCATACCTTCTTTGGCGTTACAAATACCAAATAATAGTAAATCGGTGATAATATCCCCATTATTCTTAAATGGAGTACATACCACTTCATCTACCATTCGCAATACACCAATCATTTCATTTGGAAAGCGTAGATCCGTTTTAAGTGCGATCGCTTGGTAAGACATACCAAATGATGCACCAACTGATAAATGATCATTCACTTGATAACCAAAAGAGGGCGATAAATAGGTAATACGCTCTAATGCAACTTGTTGGCCCATATAATTACTTGGATTACCATCTTCTGCGCCAAAACCTGCAACTAATGGTGCGTACATAGCTGTCGCATAGGTTACTTTGGAACCAGGTGGCTTATAAGCAATCGCTGCAGTTGGTGCAGCTAATGGAGCATTAGGTCCTAAATCTACGATTTTTTTAAGAATCGGTACATAAATACTTGCGTATTCAATGTCCCCGTGAACTGTTCCTTTAAAATCTGTACAAATTCCAGTTCTAACTTCTGGTCCGTCATTACAAACCAATGGATCATCGGAATAACCAAAAACATTATAACCAGCAGGAGCTGAATACTCACGTTGAATAGCAAAATTAGCTAAAATCCCTTGTACATCAGTTTGTAAACCATCAATTTTCGCCAGTGCTGCTGGATTAAAATGTACTGCACTAATGCCTGGTGGATCAGCGGTGACAGCATTCCCCAAAGAAAGAGAACGTAAGTCTACAGATAAGTCTTGTCCCAATTGCGCATTGGCAATATTTGATAAGCTAGCTAAAAAAATTGCTGCCGTTAAAGGACATAATTTTAGGTATTTCACCATTACATCTCCTTAACGAACTTTTTTGCCGAAACCTATAATATCGAGTGGGAATGACAAGCCCAAGGACACATCTGGCGCATCTTCCGTTAATCCAATAGCAACGGTGCCATTTACAATTGTTTCAGGTGATACCCTTACGCCCAATGCAAATGACAACATGGCACTACTTTGATCGGCCGATTGATAACTTTCATCATTCTTGAAGTAGAATTTTGCACCAGTGTTAAAACTTTGCTGATAGGACATTGTGAGTGATACGTCGTAGTTAAACGAATATGCAAATCCGAATGAAAAACCACCACTTAAACCTGGGTCAAAACTTTCAAGAATACGAGGTCCTGTTGCACCACCACCACGTAACTGATTTAAACCTGATTCTTTTAAACCATAGTTTGCTGACACTGAGCTGAACAAAACAACAGGGTCAATATATTTACGCGTACTTGCTCCAAAACCGACCGAGTAATATCCTTTACCTGTAGATAATTCATCAATACCAATTTCATAAGGACTATCACCAGTTTTAGTTGATAAGTTACCAAATAAAACCAACGGAAGACGCCCTTGTTTTAAAGGAAACGGTTCCCAACGAGCTCCAAAAGAAATATCACCTAAACCTGCGGCTGTCTTATCCTGTAAAAGATCTTTTTTAGCCATTAATGGAATAGATGCTGATAAGGTCAAGTTATCAAGTAAACCATATTGCGTAGTAAATGTATTGGTCAGTGTATGGTTTGCGTCTTCTTCAACACGTAAGCGTTGTAAAGCACTTGTACTATCGCCCGTAGCAAGATCTAGTCTACTATCTCGATAGTATGTGTAATCAATGTCATAATAAGAAGAAATAACACCTTTTTTTATCAATGAATATTGACGTTCGTTAGATGTAAATACTTCTTGTAAATTTGTTTCTTTAGTCGCATCACCTTCTTGCTTTTGTAATGCATTTGCTGCTTGTGTTGCTTGACTATCACCAGCTTTTACATTGGACTCATCTTTCACTGCATTTGTAGCTTGATCTACTTGCGCTGTTTGTTCGGTCTGAACTTCCGTTGATTTCTGTTCTTCAGCATAAAGTGTTGTTGTTACTGCACTCATACTTAATGCCAACACACTGATGTTCATCCATGGACTTTTCATTTTGCGTTACATCCTATTAATACATTAATTTTAATGATTTCTAAATTACTTCCGCTTGTAATATAAGCGCATAAAAGTCGTAATTGGTTGATTGTAAGTAGCAGAGGTCGGATCTGCATCTAATACTTTACGCATCGTTGATGCTTTATCAGCCATACGTTCAAACTTTTGTGTCGGAAACTGAATTTCCGCAAGCGCATATTTATTAACAGTTGCATCTTCTACATGGCGCATATCTGAGTCTTGCAACGCTAATAAATTTTTACGATACTCTTCCGGAATATCTACAATGAAAAGTGTATTATTATCCCAAATCTGTTTAAAGCGAATTTCATCAAAACTAATATTGCCTAATGATGGATCAGCCACATAAACTCGACCGTTTTTATATGCTTTATATACAACAAAATGTTTAAAACCAGCATAAGTAATAGGAACAATTGCAGGCTGTTTTAAACTGGTTAAATCTGAAAACTCCCCTCGATAACCACCACTATTCAACCCAAGTGCAGTAACAAATCGCTTCATGTCTAACAGAGAAAAACTACGGCGCTCAATAATACGTTGATACTCACCATACTGAAGCAAACCTGTCATCGTTTGTTGTTCAGTCAAACGTAAACCACCATAGCCATTTAACAGCGTAGTTAATGCGGCTGATCCACAACTGTAGTCATACGCCTGACGAACAATACCCCGAAATTGATCTTCTATAGCAGGTTTAATTGTGACCGCCTCACGATGATTACGTGTAAAAGAAGGATTACGAGAATCTAAGGTCTCTGTATAATATACAGTCCCCTCTGGTTTTTTTTCTATTTCGAAGGCTTGCGTTGTAAAGTAATACATCAATGCTGAGCCTAAAGCGATCTCTAACATAAGTCTCTTTTTCTAACAGTGGCACAACTTGCCTTATTCATTTTATTTTAGTGTCCGTAAACACCTCATCCCTGCATGTTGAAGATACCTTTTTTTATAAAAAAAAGCAGCTTTTTTTTAGTTTTTTTTGACGAAATGTATTTTTTAATAAAAATTAGTTGTCATTAAGTAATTTATTGTGCTTTAGCAAAACTATTTTCCGTTTTTTTAGCACATAAAAATACTTATTTCAAATAAAAAAAAGCGCAACTAGTGCGCTTTTTTTTGTTATAAGATTAGTGACCAGAAATAGTGATCACAGAACCTTGAACATTTGCAGTACCGTTGAAGTAGTAAGTTTGTAAACCTTGAACTTCTACATCACCAATTGAAGCTGCTGCTTGACTGCCTAAATGAACACCTTTGATGTACATATCAGTTTTAGGTGTAGTAGCACCAGAACCTGTGACAATACGTAAGTAACCGTTATTAGTGTCTTCTTTACCAACAACACTTACAGCAGCTTTCACTGTTAAGTTTGCAGCGTTAGCATCTGAAACTTTGATGCTCTCAAGGAAAATTTGACCTGCAGCACGGTTACCAGTTGTACCATCTGCAGTACCAGTTTTTGTAGAACTATCAACAATACCTAGGTTTTTAATCTCTAAACCACCTTGCATAGTTGTATTTAATACAATCATCGCACCTTGTGGAGCAGCACCTAACTGAATATTAGCGTTTGTAAGACCAGTTTTGATTGTTAAACCAGATAAAATTGCGTTGTAGTTAGTTGTATCATTACCACGACGAACTGTAGTGCTTGCTGCATTAGAGCCAGACACACCAATTTCACCGATATAAATATCTAAACCAGATACAGCAGCTGCAACGTTAAGGAAAGCACCATTTGCACCAGTACCTTTATCCGTATCAATTGTAAGATCAGCAAGGTTATGTGATGCTAAAGCACGGCTATTATCTACAGTTGTAGCATTTAACATTGGAGCAGTAATTACAATACCATTTGTTGAGTTAAGGTTTGTAGCGCTAGCAGCTAAACCATTACCTTGAATAACAATCGCACCAGCATTAGCAGCCGCACCACCCAAACCATCATTATCGTGAATTAAAACTTTTTCAATTTCAATTTTAGAAATACCAATACCAATATTGATACCGTCTTGACCTGTTGCAGCGCTTAGTGCAGCATCATCCATTGACTGCATAGCCATTGCATTCGCGCTAATCGCCATTGAAGAAACTAAAGCTAGTTTAGTAAACATTTTCATTGAGCACTCTCCCAAGAGCATTTATTTTTTGACTTTCACTACTCTAAACTGTCCACGGTCGTTTTTTTCTTAATGACAACTTGAACTTCCAATCCTTGAGTAGTTCGTTTAGCAAGTACTAAATTACAGGTTTGTTATTTTATGTTCAACTACTGTTAATCGTTTTTTATAAATAACCCGACAAACGGCATAATACTTTTTTCGTGCACCACTTTAATTTATATGCTCTAACATATCGAAAGCACTATAGTTTTTTAATCAGCATTTTTAGAAAATCATAGTCAAATATCCTATTTAAACCTTTTATCATCCGCCCAAATCACTGCAAAATGTAAACAATTGCGCTTTCTTAAACCAATTCATGAAAATTACAACTTGTTTTACAATTTCAGTAGACAGAATCACAATACATTTCAGAAATATTTTTCAACTTTTATCTACAGGATAAATATCAGTAGAGTTTAGATGATTGTAGTACAATTATATTTTCCAAATGTATATGAATGTATTTTTGTTATATGTCTCATTTTCAGCAAAAACTTGACACGCAACTCACCTCTGCATTTGACCTTCTTATACAACTGAATGAACTCACTGGTTTAGTTTATTTATATGACAATCACACTCCGACAATTGGTTTTTTGCCTCAAGAATTTTTAGTATTAGAACAGTCAAAACTCAAAAAATTTTGTAAAACTCAATTTAATAAATATAAGAATGTACAAGCAACCTTACCTATTAGCGATTTTTTAAATTTTCAATCCCATTCACAAAGTTCAATGAAAACTACTTTTGGTGGTGGATATATTGGCTTTTTTAGCTATGACTATAGTGCAAATCAATTTATAAACATGGTTTCACGAAATCAACCCAGTTTTTTCTTAGGTCTATATTCGACTTTTTTAAAGTTTCAGGGTGATGCTTGGTATTTTTATAGTGATGAAAATGAAGCTGAAAGTATTTATCAAAATGTCATAAATCTAATCAATCAATCAACCAATATTCAAAAAACACCTTTCTCATTATTAGAAAAATGCTATCCGCGCTGGTCTAAGCAACAATACCTACATGCATTTAATCAAGTGCAGGAATATATCAAAGCTGGTGACTGCTACCAGATTAATTTAACTCAAGAGTTTATTGCAAAAACAGAAGGCTCATTATTAGATCGAGCACAGGATTTATGGGCGCTCACCCATGCACCTTATGCTGCCTATCTCAAGATACATGATTTTGAGTTACTCAGCTGTTCTCCAGAATTGTTTGTCGAGTTTCAAACAAATCGAAAAATTAAAACACGACCAATTAAAGGTACAATGCCTCGTTTTGATGATGCCGAGCAAGACCAACAATCTAAAGATCAGCTCAGCCGCTCTGAAAAAGATCAGGCTGAAAATGTGATGATTGTTGATTTACTTCGGAATGATTTAAGTGTTTATGCTGAAACAGGATCTGTAGAAACGACAAAACTTTTCGAAATTGAAAGCTTCAACCAAGTCCATCATATGGTCAGTGAAATCACTGCAACCTTAAAAAAAGAAGTAAACCCCATGCAGATGTTATTGTCCGCCCTTCCGGGTGGTTCAATTACAGGGGCACCCAAAATTCGCGCTATGCAAATTATTAATGAATTAGAAGGTGCTCCACGTGGCGCATATTGTGGAAGTTTGGGTTATTTTAATTTTGATGGAACAGGTTGCTGGAATATCTTAATCCGCAGTATTCAAAAATATCAGGATCAATTATCGATGTGGGCAGGTGGCGGCATTACGGTTGCTTCTGATGCCGAAGCCGAGTACCAAGAATGCTTTGATAAAATTTCTGCCATGCTTGATTTGCTCAATACATGGCAAAAATCTGAGAACTAAATTTTATAGAATTATAAAATTTGATTTTTAAGTGTATCGACTAGACGCTGGTTTTGTTCATCGGTACCAATTGTGATACGTAAAAATTGATTAATTCTTGGTTTATTGAAATAACGCACAATAATACCATGCTCACGTAATTGTTGAGCCAGTTGAGCAGCATCGTATTGAGGATGCGTGACAAAGATAAAATTGGCTTTCGATGGTAATACATCAAAACCTAAAGCCACGAGATCACCAACTAATTTTTCTCGACTCTCAATCACTTTGGCACATTGTGCTTCAAAATAAGCTTGATCTTCAAATGAGGCTACCGCTGCGGCAATCGCAAAACGATCGATTGGGTATGAATTAAAGCTATTCTTTACAGCTTCAAGTGCTGCAATCAAATGCGCTTGTGCAATCGCAAAGCCGACACGTAATCCCGCCAATGAACGAGACTTAGATGTCGTTTGGCAAACGACTAAATTTTCGTAACGATTAACCAATTGCACTGCTGACTCAGCGCCAAAATCGACATAAGCTTCATCAATCACAACGACTCGATCAGGATTGGCTTTTAACACCTGTTCAATTTGATCTAAGCCTAATGCAATACTGGTTGGCGCATTTGGATTAGTAATGATAATACCGCCATTTTCCTGTGCATAATCCGACACATCAATTTCGAATTTTTCATTCAATGGAATCTGCTTGGTCTGAGTTCCAAAAAACTGGCTATAAACAGGATAAAAACTATAGGTAATATCTGGGTAGAGAATTGGCTCTTTCTGAATAAAAAAAGCCTTAAAAATATGCGCTAAAACTTCATCCGAACCATTACCGACAAAGACTTGAGCAACATCAACATGCTGCTGTTTAGCAATTGCCTGCTTTAAAGCGGTCGCATCTGGATCTGGATACAAGCGCAAAGCATCGGCTTGGTGAGTTAAAACTGCTTGAACAGCTTCCACAACTTTAGGTGATGGTGGATATGGGTTTTCATTGGTATTAAGTTTTAGTAAGTTCTGAATCTTAGGCTGCTCACCTGGTACATATGGCTCAAGTTCACGAACTTCTGGACTCCAAAAACGCATTTGTTCAGTTGTAAACGTCATTGTTCTACTCTCATATATCTCAAAAAAGGGGCTTCTATCAGCCCCTATCTATTCTTCGAATCGGTTATTGATAACGATAGCGTGCCGAGCGTGCATGGGCATCAAGATTTTCTTCAACTGCCAACACATCTGCTGTTTTAGCCAAAGTTTTAACGCCCTCTTGCGAGCACATAATTAAACTTGAACGCTTTTGGAAATCATAAACGCCGAGCGGTGAAGAAAAACGCGCTGTACCCGAAGTCGGTAAAACATGATTTGGACCTGCACAATAATCACCGATCGCTTCAGGCGTATAACGCCCCATAAAGATCGCACCTGCATGACGAATCTCTTGGCTCATTAATTCAGCATCATCAAGACATAATTCTAAATGCTCTGGAGCAACCTGATTAATCAGTTTAATCGCTTCCGCACGATTCTTTACTAGTACCAACGCACCACGATTTTGAATCGAAGTTCGAGCAATTTCTGCTTTTGGCAATTCACTTAAATGCTTTTCAATGGCTGTTTCGACAGCATTTAAAAGTGCTTCATCTGGCGTAATAAAAATGGCTTGTGCAACCGTATCATGCTCAGCTTGAGACAATACATCCATAGCCAACCATTCAGCATTATTTTCCCCTTCGGCATACACCAAAATTTCCGAAGGCCCCGCGATCATATCAATACCCACCTGACCAAAGACTGCACGTTTGGCTGCTGCTACAAAACGGTTCCCCGGTCCTGTAATTTTATCGACAGCTGGAATGGTTTGCGTTCCATAAGCTAACGCTGCAACGGCTTGAGCACCGCCAATAGTAAATACACGGCTTACCCCTGCTAAATATGCAGCTGCTAAAACCAATGGATTCAATTCACCATTCGGCGCTGGAACCACCATGATAATTTCAGGAACCCCTGCTACATGTGCTGGTAAAGCATTCATAAGTACAGATGATGGATAAGATGCTAATCCACCAGGAACATAAATCCCGACGCGATCAAGTGGCGTGACTTTCTGACCTAAGGTATTCCCCAGATCATCAACATAAGTCCAACCTTCCTGCTTTTGTGCCTGATGGAAAGAACGAATACGTTTTGCAGCCAATTCTAAGGCTTCACGAATTTCTGTGCTTAAGCCTTCAAATGCAGTTTTAAGTTGAGCTTGGGTCAGTTCCAAATCCGAGAATTGATGCGCTGGATGTCGATCGAACTGTTGTGTTAATTTAAGTACATGATCATCACCATACTGACGAACATCAGCAATGATTTGGTCTACAGTTTGTACTAATTGAGGATCATTCACAGTTTCAAATGCTAAAAGTTCAGCAAATGCCTGTTTAAAATTTTGATCCTGAGTCGATAAACGTCGCATCAATTTACCCACAAGGCGAATAAGAGAAAGCTAAGTTTACTCTTTTTCAACACGCTTGTGGGCAAGATAACATCAGCATTTCCACCTGCTTTAATAGAAAAAATCATTTTTAGGTTTAAATATTTTAAATTTTATGTATTTAAGTCTGGATTATCCCAATCTCCATCATGCTGTATTAGCCAATTCAAAGCACCATGACGTTCCACAACAACTGAAGCATTTAAATTTTCAGGCGCATCTTGTTGTTTTAAACGAGCATCATCTGAAAGTAAGACATTCTTTCCCTTAATTAGAAAATTAAGCGATAAAAAAACCGTTCAAAAGAACGGTTTTTTTGAATCATCATACAAAATCATACTGAACGTAATTTCACAGCTTCTTCAAGTTGCGTCAAAATTGGATTTAACACGGCTTGTTTACGTTTAAAGCTCGCTTTATTGACAATTAAACGAGAAGAAACTTTGCAAATTTCTTCTAATGGCTCTAAACCATTGGCACGTAAAGTATTACCTGTATCGACCACATCGACGATGTAATCACCCAACCCAACCAAAGGTGCAAGCTCCATCGATCCATAAAGTTTGATCACATCAACTTGTTCACCTAAACTTGCATAGTATTGACGAGTAAGATTCACGTATTTAGTTGCAATTTTTAAACGGCCTTTCGGACGTTCCATGCCAACTTTACCAGCAGTCATCAATTTACAATTTGCAATTTTTAGATCAAGTAACTCATAAACATGTTGGGCGCCATGTTCCATCAGCACATCTTTACCCGCTACACCAAAATCTGCTGCACCGTTCTCAACATACGTCGGTACATCAGAAGCACGAAGAATCAAAATACGTACTTTTTTATGTGTGGTTGGGAAAATTAATTTACGTGATTTATCAGGATCTTCTAATAAATTAATACCCGCATTCTCAAGTAAAGGTAATGTCTCTTTTAGGATACGTCCTTTACTGAGCGCTAAGGTTAAACCATGATCAAAATTACCCATTACATCAAAATTTGGATCATCGTTTCTTAAGTCATTCATCCTTTTACTCGCTTAATCTGAGCACCTAAACTTTGTAACTTTTCTTCAACTTGTTCATAGCCACGATCGATATGATAGATACGATCAACTAAAGTCTCACCTTCTGCGGCTAATGCAGCGAGAACAAGAGAAAATGATGCACGTAAATCAGTCGCCATTACAGGAGCAGCTTGCAATTTATCTACGCCAGTTACGACTGCATCATGCCCTTCCACTTGAATATTTGCGCCCATACGTGACAATTCAGGAACATGCATAAAACGATTTTCAAAAATTGTTTCTGAAATCGTTGCAAAACCACGACCAATCACATTGACCGCCATAAGCTGTGCTTGCATATCAGTTGGAAATTCGGGATGAGGTAAAGTTCTAAAGCTCACAGCTTTAGGACGTTTACCTTGCATATCTAGTTCAATCCAATTATCACCACGGGTCACTTCTGCACCCATTTCTTCAAACTTATCCAATACTGCTTCTAACAATGCTGGGTCCGTATGCGTGGTTTTAACTCGACCACCTGTAATTGCAGCAGCAGCTAAATATGAACCAGTTTCAATTCGATCAGCAACAACCGCATATTCACAGCCATGTAAACTTTCAACGCCAGTTACAACTAATGTATCTGTGTCCAGACCTTCAATCTTGGCACCCATTTTAATGAGCATTTGTGCAAGGTCAGTAATTTCAGGTTCACGAGCAGCATTACGAATTGTCGTCACACCATCAGCCAATACAGCAGCCATCAAGATATTTTCAGTGCCACCAACAGTGACCATATCAAAAATAACTTCGCCACCTTTTAAGCGACCATCAACAGAAGCATGAACATAACCATTTTCAACTTCAATCTGCGCACCTAAAGCTTCCAATGCTTTTAAATGCTGATCAACAGGACGAGAACCAATCGCACAACCACCAGGTAATGAAACTTTAGCATTTCCATAGCGAGCCAATAGTGGACCGAGTACCAAAATTGATGCACGCATAGTTTTCACAAGTTCATAAGGTGCAAACTGATTATCTAATGTTGACGCATCCGCACGAACCGTATCCCCTTCATAACTGATTGTAACGCCTAAGCCAGCAATCAGCTTCACTAAGGTGTTCACATCTTTTAAATGAGGTACATTCGTTAAAGTAATCGGAGAATCTGCGAGAATCATTGCAGCAAGTAAAGGCAGAGCCGCATTTTTAGCACCAGAAATACGTACTTCGCCCTCGAGCTTAACACCGCCCGTAATTAAAAATTTATCCATTAATATTTAAGCTCCGAAAAGGCTTGCTTTGCGCCATTCGTCTTTTGTCATTGCGCGAATCGTAACTGCGTGCACTTCACCACTTGCGATATAAGAGTTTAATGGTGCATATACGGCTTGTTGACGAGTAATCGTACGTTTGCCATCAAACTGATCATCAACAATTCGAAGGTCGAATTTCCCAGCTTGGCCACTCACTGCTACGTCTGCTTCAGGGAAAGCTTCTTTTAAAATTTGCGTGAGCTGCTCACTATTCATTACTAGACCTCTTATACAACCATGGCGTCAAACCATACATTTTACTATAACTTTTTCAGATAATTCAGTAAGCCTTTTCTTTTTTATCGATAAAAAAAAGAGGCTAGTTACAATAGCCTCTTTTGATAAAAAACTTAAGTTAAAATTGCCAGCTCATGTTGATAAGAACACTGTATTTTTCTATGTTTTGCAAGCTGTCTTTTTAGTTTTTCTGTTAATTTATTAATCGAAGTATACATATCATCTGCTGTCGCCTGCGCAAACAGTTCAATCCCCGGTAAGCGAATAATCGCCTCAGCAATATGATTTGAGCTCCCTTTATGAGAACGTCTATCAATTTGATGATCTTTAGCCAATTTGATTTGCATACTATTCACTTGATCTAGATGCTTAGTCATTTGACTAAATTTCATTTTTATATTTTCTTCAATAGCAGGCGTAATAGTTAAATGGTGTCCACGAATCGTTATTTGCATAATTCTATCCCTCACCTTTTCTAAGGATACAAAGAATCACCTAAGCAAATTTAATGCATATTAAGATTCAACATTCATTAAATCATTTTAGCGATTCCTTTAGTGATTATTAAAAAGATTCATTATTCCGTAATAATGAATCCCTAGAATAGTCACACCTTGAAATTTAGATCAAGACTTTTCTTTCTGAAGATGATGGAATATGTAACGATTCACGATATTTTGCGACTGTACGTCGAGCTACTTCAATCCCCTCATCTTTCAACATTTCCGCAATTGCATTATCAGACAAAGGCTTACGCGGATTTTCATTCGAAACTAATTTTTTAATCATTGCCCGAATCGCAGTTGAAGATGCTTCACCACCTGTCGTTGTTCCAACATGGCTTGAAAAAAAGTATTTCAATTCAAATAAACCACGTGGTGTAAGCATATATTTATTGGTTGTTACACGTGAGACAGTAGACTCATGCAATTCAACTTCCTCTGCAACATCACGGAGAACTAAAGGCTTCATCGCCTCAGGTCCTTGTTCAAGAAAAGCTCGCTGATGTTCCACAATACAAGTTGAAACTTTGAGTAATGTTTTATGCCGTTCATCTATACTTTTAATAAAATTTTTCGCCTCAAGCATTTGATTACGTAAATAAACATTATCATCACTCTGATCAGCACGACGAATCATATTTGAATAAAAAGAATTAATCCTTAATTTAGGCATAACATCTGGATTAAGCTGCACTTGCCAATGCTGATCTTTCTTGGAAACCACAACATCAGGAACTTGATATTCAGATTCTTGTTGGTTAAATTCTAAACCTGGATACGGTTTTAATGTTTTTAATAAATCAACAGCACCTTTCAACTGCTCTTTAGACAAACCTGTTTGTTTTAATAGTTTATTTAAATCATTTGCTATTAATAATTCATAATACTTCAGTAAACACTTTGCTTCAGCTAAGTATGATTTTTTTTGATCTATGCCTTCTAATTGGATCTTTAAACATTCTGCTAAATTTCGAGAACCCACTCCAATTGGATCTAGACGTTGAATATGTTTTAAAACAACAATAATTTCATCTTCTTCAACCTCATCAGCACTCTCCATTTCCTGTAATAAACGAGTAACTGCAAGCAAAATATCATCTAATTCAGCATCTAAAAACCCTTTATCATCTAAAGAATCAACGATGCAATAGGCAATTAATTTATCTACTGTAGAAAAATGCAATAAATTCACTTGCTCTAAGATATGTTCTTTTAGACTCAATTGAACTTGACGATTATCCTCTCGTTCCTCATATTCTGGCGACGCCAATGCAGTTGATTGATGTGTATAAATATCATCCCATTCGGTATCAACAGGCAAGTCATTTGGTAAATGATCTGCATTAAGTTCAGTTGTTAAATCTCCTGACTCACTGATCTCTGAAGTAGATAAACTTTCTGTTGTATTATTTTCTTCAATTTTTTCCAGTAACGGATTACTATCTAATTGAATTTGTATTTCTTGCTCCAACTCCAAACTAGAAAGTTGTAGTAAGCGAATTGCCTGCTGTAATTGAGGGGTTAACGATAAACTATTCGCAACTTTCAACCCTACAGATAATTTCATACTAAGACTTCCCTTTTTAAATAAGCAAAAAACATGCCCATAAAAATATTTATAACATAAAGCAATGTTTACGCCTATAAGCAAAGCTCTTTTCTACTGATTAATCTGCTCAAAAATAGCAAAGGTGCAAATATTTATTGTAATTGGGGATTGTATCCCTCTCATTTAACAAACATTCAAATAGCGTATATTATTTTATGTTTTGCTGCTTAAGACACTCTAGCATTTCTTCAAGCACGTTCTGTCCCATCGTTCTTCGCACAAGCTTAATTAAATCCTCTGCTAGAAAACTAGACTAAGTCGTACTCCTTGAACCGGATGAATGCGCATAACGACCAGAAGTAGAACAGACCTTTTTATCTGATGCAATAAAAGCTACATATAGCTCACCGTCAGGATCATCCAATATCCATTCACGAACAAATCTGGGTTCTTGATTTTGTTTCTCTGTATTTTTTTAATGCTATTCAATATTAAGAAACACAAATAGATAGAAGCAATAGCAGATAAAAGTGTATAAAAAATCATGCTAACCCATCTTTATTAATTATTCGACATACTACTAAGAGAATAACACAACTCTAATTTCTACATATGACACAATTTTCATTAGACTAAACTTTATTCTTAGATCAACTCCCAATTTCTTTGCCAAAAAAAACACCCCTAACTGTTAGGTTAGGGGTGTTCGTATTTAAAAGCTGGCGATGACTTACTCTCACATGGCAAGTGCCACACTACCATCAGCGCTAAGAGGTTTCACTTCTGAGTTCGGGAAGGGATCAGGTGGTTCACTCTTGCTATTGTCGCCAGCAAACTGTTGTGGTGTTTTGGGGTCTTATTGATCATGTTGTGTTTTCACTTCATGTCTGCCTTACTTACGAACCAAAGAGTTATTAACGGATTAGATATTGAGTCTAACTTTGTGTTCAGCATTTTAACTAGTTTTCACACTAAATCAAGTTATGTATTGAATTTATCTTGAATACAACAACTGTTTGGGTGTTGTATAGTCAAGCCTCACGAGCAATTAGTATTGGTCA
>NZ_JANHGP010000048.1:0-77952 GCF_024494585.1 Acinetobacter sp. 5862 | reverse complement strand
CCACTTACCCAAGTTACGCCTTAAATTTGGCTCAATTAGGGGCGCTTTGCATTTCAAATCTTTGTGCAACAAAGCCGGTTAATAGATAAAGAACCTAGACAGTTCGCTTATTTTCATCGTTTGATAGGATATTCGATCTTGTCACTGATTTTAGTCATCTATGCATTTACCTCTCCCAGTGCTAACTATCAGCTTTACATCCTTCCTTTTTTATTGATCCATTTTCTTATTTGTCCCAAATTAGAAAAATGGCTTCAGTATAAATATGATAAAAATACTCAAAAAAATGTACTCTTTGCTTTTGAAGCGGTCATCGTTGCAATTGTACTTGCAGGGTTACACCTAAGTTTAGTTCCTACTTTTACGATTTTATTTGGGCTTCTTTATGTTGGTTTAAATAATAAAATTACACTCCCTGTTGCGTGTTTAATCGGACTGATCGGTGTTCTTACTTTTTACTTTTGTACTTTTACAATTTTTGCTGCTGAAGAATATTTCGAGCCTACAAATCCAGAACTGACTGTCGTTAGTTTATTTGGTTTGATGATGTTTATTGTGATTGGTAACTATTATCAACATAGAAAAATCAATATTTTAGGCCAACAGCGTCAGCATTATCATAACCAAATGACACGCTACATTGCTTTTGCTAACCAATTGAGTCGATATGCGCCATTACAATTATGGCAGTCGATCATGCGTGGGGAAGCTCAAGCTAAAATTGAATATAAACGTAAAAAATTAACCATTTTCTTCTCCGATATTCAAGGGTTTACTGAGCTTTCAGAAAGCCTTATTCCTGATGATTTAGCTTTTTTACTTAATGATTATTTAAGTCATATGACTGAAATAGCAAAACAGTATGAAGCAACCGTTGATAAGTTTATGGGCGATGCGATTCTCATCTTCTTCGGTGATCCAAATTCTCAGGGTGTTGAACAAGATGCGAAGTCATGTGTAGAAATGGCGATCGCAATGCGTCAGCAAATGAAATTGTTGCGTGAGCGTTGGAAGAAAATGGGCTATCCAGCGTTGCACATTCGAATGGGTATTAGTACGGGTTACTGTCACGTTGGGAACTATGGGGCTTCACACCGTATGGCCTATACCATTGTGGGACGTGATGTAAACTTGGCGGCGCGTTTACAGTCTGCTGCGGAAGTAGATGAAATCCTGATTGCGGATGACACCCATCAGCTAATTAAAAATGAATTTTTATGTGTACCGAAAGTGCCAATTTATTTAAAAGGGATTCAAGGACCTGTTAAAACGTGGCAGGTAATGGAAAAATTCACAGGTAAGAAATCCGATACCCAAAAATGGTTTGATTTCGATTATAAAGGTTTTCATCTAGTTTTGAACTTAGAGGAAGTGCAGAATTATGAATATCCAGAATTGGTTGAAATTTTGGAGAATATGGTTCAACGTATCAAAACACAACAAAAAATTACCAATGCTCAGGGTATTCCAAAGCTGACTTTGGATGATGAAGTAAGATAAAAATATTCAATAATTAATTATAGAGTTGAAATATGTCTGCATTCGTTTCAAAGTATCCATTGGCTATTGATGAGAACATGGTGGGTGAGTATCCTGCTTTGGTAAAGTCTGGTGCAGGTTATTTTTATGATGATGTTCTTGAATATCGCGTTTGGTGTCACCCAGAACGTGGTGCGCTAGATGAATATGAGGGGCAAGATTATTATTGTGCATTTTCCAGTTATGAAGATGCTCAACAGTTTTCCGAACAAACAGCTGGAGCGGAACATCCTTTGGTTTTGATACGTCAAAGCTGTTGGATTAATGAACCTCAAACAGGCGTATTTACTGCTGATCGTGGAGAACGTCTAACAGAGTGGCAAGTAATCTGGTTGAATAATGCAAAACGTCAAGATGGTGATATTGAAAATTTCTTTGCGAAACGAGGAATTGCATTTACAGGCTATCAGGAAGTGATGGATGCGACGCCTTTCACCAGAGATTTTAATCCGCAAGCATACAAAGCATTCCCACAATATTTAGGGGTTATTGCCTGTTCTTGTGTTATTGATGGAAAGTTGCCAATACGTTGGGTATCTCACGCAGGCGGAGACTGGCAAATGTATTGTCATGTGGATGCACATGATTTTTCTGAAAATAGTTTGGATTTTGAGCAGAATATTCAATTGACCAATATGGCACAATTACTCAAATATAATCCAGATTTGCAAATATTATATGATCTACCTATAGATAAAGGTGCTTATAGAGATCATGTGGAGTCTATTTGGAAATATTTTGATGATTGTGATGTTGATCAATAAACTTGGATTAAAAAACTCCTCTAATAAAGAGGAGTTTTTTTATGGATAAAGCTTAGTGATTTTCCGAAGCATGATTAATCGTATATTTCGGAATTTCAATTTCTAAATCTTCATCAACAATCTCAACTTGACATGACAGGCGAGAGTCAGGCTCTAAACCCCATGCGCGGTCAAGCAAGTCAGCTTCAACGTCATTCATTTCCTCAAGGCTGTCAAAACCTTTACGAACAATCACGTGGCAAGTTGTACATGCCGCAGACATGTCGCAAGCATGTTCAATTTTAATGCCTTGTTTCAATAAGCTTTGGCATAAATTGGCGTTTTGTTCGACTTCAAATTCTGCACCTTCAGGGCAAATGAGTGCATGAGGAAGAACTTTAATACGTGGCATATTGATCACCTATACCTTTAGTTTGAGTTTGACCAATCTTCAAGTTTTGTACCTTTTAAGGCATGGTCAATATGTCGATTCATACGAAGTGCTGCAAACGCATCGCTGTGAATTTTAAGTTGTTGAACAGCATGTTCAATCGCTGCAAGCTCATCAGTCTTTAGACGAGCTTTTAACGCTTCAGCAGCAAGAATTAAGTCGCGTGCCTGTTGCTGAGAGAGTAAATCGGTATCTGCTTTTAACGCTTGTTCTAAAGCTTCCAACTCACGTTGTGCTTCCACTTTTGTTTCTTGCAGATGGCGCAATTGTTTGTCTTCTTCCGCATGTTGGAAACCTTCAATCAAGAGGCGTTCAGTATCCGCTGCAGATAGACCATAAGATGGTTTGATATCAATTTGCGCTTGAACACCAGAAGTGGTTTCTTTCGCAGATACTGTCAGTAAGCCATCCGCATCAACTTGAAATGTCACTTCAATGCGTGCTTGACCAGCAGTCATTGGTGGGATGCCATGTAAAACAAAGTGCCCCAAAGAACGACAATGCTCGACTAAATCACGTTCACCTTGTACCACATGAATCAACATCGCTGTTTGTCCATCTTGATAAGTGGTGAATTCTTGACGGCGTGCGACTGGAATTGCGGTATTTCTTGAAATTAACCGTTCAACCAATCCTCCCATGGTTTCTAGACCAAGAGAAAGTGGCGTGACATCAAGTAATAATGAACCATCTTGACTGTTGCCAATGAGCTGGTTGGCGGTAATAGATGCGCCAATTGCAACGACTTCATCAGGATTGATCGTACAGAGTGGTTCACGTTCAAATAATTCGCGTACAGCTTTTTGTACGGCATATGAACGTGTTGAACCACCTACTAAAACCACATGTTCGATTTCATCGAGTTCAAGTTTAGCATCACGCAGTACACGTTTACATACACTCATGGTTTTATCGAGTGCAACTTGAATAATCGATTCAAAAGTTGGACGATCTAAAGTGAGGCGATCATCCAGTAATTTTAATTCAGCAGATTCATGATCTGTTAAATATTCTTTGGCTTGACGTGCTGCAACAACAAAAACAGCATATTCTTCATCGCTTAAAGTTTCGATATTAAGCTGTTTTTTTGCCCATTTTACGATTAAGCGGTCAAGGTCATCACCACCAAGCGCGGTATGTCCACCAGTCGCAAGAACTTCAAAAACACCTTGTGAGAAACGTAAAATAGAAACGTCAAATGTACCACCACCAAGGTCGTAAATCACGTAGTTACGATCGGTGCTCAAGTTAGTATCTTGGTCTAATCCATAGGCAACAGCTGCCGCAGTAGGTTCATTCAACAAACGTAAAACATTTAAACCCGCAAGTTGAGCAGCATCACGTGTCGCTTGGCGTTGTGCTTCATCAAAATATGCTGGAACAGTGATCACTGCACCGTTGATAGGGTTCTTTAAACTTGCTTCGGCACGATCTTTTAACTGTTTTAAAATTTCTGCAGAAATTTCGACAGGCGTTTTACGACCAGCAGTAGTTTCAAATGCTGGCATCTCATTTTCTGCACCAACAAGTGTATACGGATGCTGGAATTTGATATCTGCTTGTGAGCGACCCATAAAACGTTTTACTGAAACAACAGTATTTTGGGGGTCAGTCATCATAAACGGCTTGGCTTCATAACCAAACGTCGTTGAATCTTTTGCGTAATGAACAATCGACGGCAGTAATACACGATCTTTGTCATCTTGCAGAACTTTCGGTTTTCCCGATAGCACTGTCGCCACTAAAGAGTGGGTTGTCCCTAAGTCAATGCCGATCGCAATACGATGTTGATGCGGAGCAGTAGATTGACCTGGTTCAGCAATTTGCAAAAGTGCCATGCGTGAGGTATCCCTTGAAAATATTTGGTAACAGCGGATTAAAAATCATCATCGAGATCGAAGCTATCTTCTTCGTCCAACATACGATCTTCAGCTTTATCAATATCATTCATTACACGTTGAAAAAAACGTAGTTTACGAACGGTATCACGAGCCTCAGCCCAATCTTCTTCAGCAAAATCAATTTTAAATTCACGAACTAACCCGTCAATCCATTGCTGAACTTCAACTTTTAAGGTGCGAAGTTGCTCGGTAGAGGCGGCCTCATCAAGCTGTTCACGCATTTCAAGTGCAGATTGTAAGAACTCAAAATCATTAATTGATTGGTCAAGATGGTGGTCTTGTTTCTTTAAACCAAGTAAATACGCCGCACGACTATCAACTTGTGAGAGCACTTTATACGCTTGATTGATTTCACTCGACTTGATCAATGCTTGATCTTTGTCAGTGGCTTTATCGGGATGATATTGCTGTTGCAAACTTAAAAATTGTTTTTTTAAAGCTGCTAAATCTATATCGAGTGCTTCTGGTAATTGGAACAACTCAAAATGATTCATGGGAGATGAATTCCGCTATTAATAAATACGTTAAAACAGTGCGGAACACACTGTTTTGACGAAAAGAAAGAGGGTGTTGCTAGTTAGACGGTAAATGATTCACCGCAACCACATTCACCTTTTTGGTTAGGGTTGTTAAATTCAAAGCCTTCATTCAAACCATTTTTCACATAATCCATCTCTAAACCATTGAGATAAACAAGGCTTTTAGGATCAACAAAAACTTTAACACCGAGTTGTTCAAACACTTGATCATGTGTATCGATATCATCGACAAACTCAAGTACATAAGCCAACCCAGAACAACCCGAAGTTTTCACACCAATACGAATGCCTTCACCCTTACCGCGGTTTTGCAGGTAATTGCTGATGTGAGTCGCAGCATTTTCAGTTAAATGGATCATGAAAACTCCAATATTATTTCGGTCATCAATTAAGCTTTCGCTTTCTTACCACGATAGTCTTCAATCGCAGCTTTGATTGCATCTTCAGCCAATACAGAGCAGTGTACTTTTACTGGTGGAAGTGCAAGCTCGGTCGCAATATCAATGTTTTTGATTGCTTGAGCTTCATCAAGCGTTTTCCCTTTTAACCATTCAGTTACAAGAGAGCTTGATGCGATTGCAGAACCACAGCCGTAAGTTTTGAAGCGAGCTTCTTCAATTACGCCATTGTCATCGACTTGAATTTGTAAACGCATCACGTCGCCACATGCAGGTGCGCCGACCATACCTGTACCTACGTTTTCTGCATTTTTGTCTAATACACCAACATTACGAGGGTTTTCGTAATGATCAATTACCTTTTCGCTATAAGCCATGTCGCTTCTCCAAACCTCGGGGTCAGCCTGATATTAATATGAGGGTTAAAACATACTTTTCAATGAAGTGCTCAATAGAGCACCTTATAAATTAGTGTTCAGCCCATTCAACTGTTGAAAGGTCAATCCCTTCTTTGTACATATCCCAAAGCGGAGAAAGTTCACGTAATTTCTCAACAGCAGCTTTGGTAATTGTTAACACGTAATCAATATCTGCCTCAGTGGTGTATTTACCAAAACTGAAACGGATTGAGCTGTGTGCCAACTCGTCAGATAAACCTAAGGCACGCAATACGTATGATGGTTCTAAAGTTGCAGATGTACATGCTGAACCACTTGAAACGGCAGCATCTTTTAATGCCATCATCAGTGACTCGCCTTCAACGAAGTTGAAGCTGACATTTAGATAGTTTGCAACGTTCTCAGTCGGATGACCATTCAAGAACACTTGCTCAAGGTCTTGGAAGCCATTCCAAAGTTTGTCACGTAGGTGGCGAAGACGCTCTTGTTCTGCTTGCATGGTTTTACCAGCAATTTCAAAAGCTTCACCCATACCTACAATTTGATGAGTTGCTAAAGTACCAGAACGCATACCACGCTCATGACCACCACCATGCATTTGCGCTTTTAAGCGAACGCGTGGATTACGACGAACATATAATGCACCGATTCCTTTAGGGCCATAAATTTTATGACCAGAGAAGCTCATTAAATCAATTTTCATGGTTGAAAGATCGATTTCGACTTTACCAGCGGCTTGTGCAGCATCAACGTGTAAGAATGTTTTATTCGCACGTGTTAGCTCGCCAATAGCTGCTACGTCAGTAATCGTACCGATTTCATTGTTCACCATCATCAGTGAAACAAGAATGGTATCTGGACGTAAAGCTGCTTTCACCATTTCAGGCGTAATTAAACCTGTACGTGGTTCAGGTTCTAAATAAGTAATTTCAAAACCTTGTTCTTCTAGCTCACGGCAAGTATCTAACACTGCTTTGTGTTCGATTTTACTAGTAATGATGTGCTTGCCTTTTGAACCGTAAAACTGAGCAATACCTTTTAATGCTAAGTTGTCAGATTCAGTTGCACCAGAAGTCCAAACGATCTCACGTGGATCTGCTTTAACTAGGTTTGCAACTTGTTCACGTGCATATTCAGCTTTTTCTTCAGCTTGCCAACCATAGGCATGCGAGCGTGATGCAGGATTACCAAAAGTCCCTTCGAAGGTTAAACATTCCATCATACGTTCTGCAACTTCAGGAAGTACTGGTGTTGTTGCTGCATAATCAAGATAAATTGGACGTTTCATGTCAAATACCTGTAACCGATAGGAGGGCTGAATCTAAACTTGCTGAGTTTTGACGTAGTGAAACAGTTTGAACGTTGTCACGTGCAATTAAGTCTGCAAGAGAAATTTTTGCGAGATAATCGGCAATATGGTGGGAGAGTTCTTGCCATAAGTCATGCGTTAAGCACATTGCACCATTTTGGCAGTTACCTTTATGGTCACAACGTGTCGCATCGACAGTTTCATTTACAGCTTCGATAATTTCTAGCACAGTGATTTCAGCGGCATTGCGTGCAAGATGATATCCACCGTTAGCACCACGAACGCTTGAAACTAACTCATGACGCTTAAGTTTCGCGAATAACTGTTCTAAATAAGCGACTGAGATGGATTGGCGTGCTGCTATTTCCGCAAGCGTGATCGTTTGTTCAGTTGGCTGCAAAGCTAAATCAAGTAGAGCAGTCACTGCGTAACGACCGCGAGTTGTAAGGCGCATGATTCGATACACATGGTTAGACTAGATGTCTAAATTTTATTAATTCCGACTAAAATAGTCAAGTTTTAAATTGTCATTATCAGTGTGAAAAGTGAAATATATTTGAATTATTGTATCCACATAGTATAAACAAAAAAGGCAATAAAAATAAAGCTCAATACAGCAAAGCCAATATTGATCAGGCGCTGGCGTTTTTGCATTCGGTGAATACGGTTTTTATATTGTTTAACTTCAACCAATAATGAGTTGATCTCAGAGCGTTGCTGATCAATTTTATCAAGCAATGGCGCGATTCGTTGCTGAGACGCAATAGCTTCTGCATCATTATCAAATGCATTGAACCATTGTTTCCAATTTGCGAATATACTCGTGAGTGTGAGGTGAGGGATTAAATCCATCACATCTTCTTGAAGTCTTGCATCACCTAAAATACGCATATTGTAAATACTGCGCTGATTATTAAATACGAAAATTTTAATCAAATCGATGAGTGTGCTATTTATTTCTAGATCAACTTTTCGATCTAGTGCTTTCATATCAAATAAAATTCCTTTTTCGGTAAATTGGACATAAAAGTCAAAAAAAGGAATATAGCTGTTGATTCGAATGGTAACTTTTTCATCGATAAGCTTTTTCGCTTGCAAGCGTAAAGTTGCATCATGCGTGAGAATGAATGAAAAAAAAGTTTCTAAAACAATGATGACAATGTTTAGCAACAAATGGGGGTGTTTATGTCTTTGTTGCGTATCACTCATAGGTCTCTTTGTCCTTGCCAATCACACTATAAATTTCATAAAGCACGTAAATCTGAGTATCCATACTCAATTGTTAAAAATAATTTACATGACTTTATTGCTTTGTAGAACAGTTTTTTAAAACGATCAAGTCTTAACTTTGATATTATAAAAACATTTTTATGGTTAAATACGACATACTGTTTGTAAAGTGCTTGGGAGTAATGGTTAATGGACAACTCAAATGTAGAACACCCAACTGATGAGGCAGAGGTAAAAACTAAGCTAAAATCAAAGAGTTCTAAAAAATCTGCCCTTGATTTCAAAAAGTATACGCAACAGATTTGGCTGGCTGGATTAGGTGCTTTTTCACGCGCCGAAGAAGAGGGAAATAAATTATTTGACTCTTTAGTCAAGGTGGGTGAAGAGCTAGAATCCAAGACCGTAGATTTTGCTGATAACACTGTTGGAAAAGTAACTGAGAAAGCCAAAGAATCAGTGACAGATACTAAAGATAAAGTTGAAAAAATTTTAGACACAGGTGTGAATCATTCGTTGAATCGTATTGGTCTAGTCACTCCAAAAGATCTCCAGCATATCGAGCAACTTTTAGTTCAGCTACATATTAAAGTAGATGCATTGATTGAAGAAAATAATCTATTAAAGAGTAAATTGAATAAAAAGTAAAAAATATAGGCACTCGTCTGTTTATGTGGTTTTTGAGTATTTATTTTTGCTAAAAAGCCTTTCTAGTATTGCGTTCTCCCCTAAAGCATTGCTATAAAGGCGGCATGGCCTTTTAAACTATAGCCTTGGATCTTAACAAACGATATTAAGAGGATATTTTTTATCATGAATAAATCAGAATTAATTGATGCGATTGCTGAAAAAGGGGGAGTATCTAAATCGGATGCTGGTAAGGCACTCGATGCAACGATTGCGTCAATCACTGAAGCACTTAAAAGCGGTGATACGGTTACTTTAGTTGGTTTTGGTACATTTAGCGTTAAAGAACGTGCTGCACGTACTGGTCGTAATCCTAAAACAGGTGAAGAGCTTCAAATTAAAGCAAGCAAAGTACCTAGTTTTAAACCAGGTAAGGGTTTAAAAGATTCAGTTGCGTAATCTTTTTAAATCAGAAAACGCACCATTTTGGGTGCGTTTTTTATTTATTGAATGAAATACTTTATTCAGCATTCATTCGCTTTGGTTTTTCAGTTAAAATTGCCCCGAAATAAAATATTGGAATACTTATGGAATCATTTCGTACAGTCATTAAGGGTTGGCTTGGCAAAGTCCTATTAGTTTTGTTTTTGACCCCTTTAGCGCTTGTAGGTATTGAAGGATATTTTAGCGGCAGTAATAAAGCAGACGTTGTGAAATCTGTTAACGGACAAGATATTTCTAATAAAGACTTGGAAAGTGCGACTAAAAATTATAAAGATCAATATTTATCAATGGTAAAGGGTGATGAGTCTCTTTTAAATCAGCCTGTTATTCAGCAAAAAGCTTTAGATGCGCTGATTGCACGCTCTTTATTGCAACAACAGGCAGAAAAATTAGGTATTTCTTTAAGCGATACTCAGCTAGAGCAAATGTTGGCACAACAACCAAGTTTCCAAGAAAATGGAAAGTTTTCTCAAAAGTTGTATGAAAATTATTTACGTTCAGTTGGAATGACTAACCAAGCTTTAATCGCAAGCTTGCGTCAAGATCATGCCCTAAAAATGATTTCATCGACTTTGTTAGATTATGCGTTGGTAAGTCAATCTGATTTACATCAGCTTGCGAGTTTGCAAACAGAACAGCGTACTTTGCATTTAGCAAGTATTAAGTTGGATGATTATAAAAAAGGTTTGACTGCGTCGACTCAAGAAATAACAGAGTACTACAACAAGCATAAAAATGAATTTAAGCAAGTTGCGAGTGTTGATGTTGATTATGTGGTTTTAAGCCCAGCATTATTGCCTCAAACGAATTTAAATATCACTGAGGCTGATTTACAACAAGCTTATAAGGCTTTTGTTGAAAAGCAGCAGAAAGATGCAAAACGTGAAGTGAAGCATATTTTAATTACAACTGATGCGCGCGATGCGGCAGCAGCTCAAAAAATTGCGAATGATGTTTATGCCAAGATTCAAGGTGGAATGTCATTTGCTCAAGCGGCTGCACAATTTTCTGAAGACCCGACTTCAAAAGCACAGGGTGGTTTGGTTGATGCTTATGCGCCAGGTATTTTCTCAGCCGACTTTGATAATGCGGTTAATGCTTTGAAGAATGGTGAAGTTTCTAAACCTGTTAAAACACAATATGGCTACCATATTATTGAAGCAAATGCACCAGTTGCAAATATTCCTTCATTTGAGAGTGAGAAAGCTCGCTTAACAGCTGAAGTGCAGAAGGCAAAAACTGCAAATTTATTTAGCGATACTGTAAATAGCTTAAATGAAATGGTTGTGGGCAATGACTCTTTAGAGGCGGTTGCTCAAGAAGTGAAGGGTGCTCGTGTTGAATCTTTAAATGGGGTGACCTTAACTACTCAAAACCCTTATTTGAGCGATTTAAATGTTAAAGCAAAACTGTTTAATGATGATGTGAAAAATGGTGACCGTAATGCATCTTCTAATATTCAGTTAGCGAATGGTGATACGATTTGGATTAAAGTCCGTAATTACCATGCAGCGGGCGTTAAATCATTAGATCAAGCGACTGCTGAAGTAAAAGCAAAAGTCATTGAAGCAAAGGCCTATAAAGCTGCTCAAGCAAAAATATCAAAGATTTTAGCTGATTTTAAAGCGTTACCTGCTGCACAAGTTGTTGCAAAATCACAAGTCACTTTTGAAGATGCAGGTACATTTGCACGTTCTCAAGGTCTAAAACGTGCAATTGAGCGTGCTGCTTTCAGTATTCCAGCGCCAACTAAAGAAGGTATGTGGTCTGCTACGACAGCAAAATTACCTAATGAGTTGGTTATCGTTGCAGTTTCAAACGTGAATACTAATGCTGCAAATGAGTTACCGCCAGAGCAAATTACTGAGTTAACTAAGTTGTATCAGCAGTTCCGTGGTCAGCAGTTACTAGAAGACTATACTGATTATTTAAAATCACAGGCGAAGATCAAATAAGTTTGATCTAAGCTTTGAAATTTAAAAAGCCAGTTCTTATGAACTGGCTTTTTTGTGCATTATAAGCATTATTTTTTCTGAATAAATTTAGCTTCTTCGGATTGTGGATATTGGTTAAGCAACTTTGTTTTATACTTGTTGGCAAGAGCAGTGTTTTTATCGACTTCTTTTGCAATGCTATACAGTTGATAAACCGCTCGAGAAGCTTTTGCTGAATTGGGATAGCGTGTTACTACGATATTATAGTTTTGCTTGGCTGCTTTATAGTCAACAGGTTCAACCGCTAAATAAAACTCAGCTAGCCAAAAGTAAGCGTTTCCAACATAAATTCCATTTGGGTGGTTCTTAATGAAATTTTGCATTGGTTGGATGGCTTTTTTTGCACCACCTTGTTTGTAGGCATCTAGAGCAACCGTATATGCTGCTTTTTCTAGCTCAATTTGGTTGTTGGTATTGCTTGTGGTAGCGGTATTGGACTTCGGTTGTACGACAGGTGTCTGAGGGGCTGTGTCTTGTTTTACAGGACTAGGAGCTGTTGATGTGGGTGCAGATGTTGGAGCTGAGTTTGTTTCTGTTTTTACTGTATCAGTTGTCGTACTATTTTCTGGTTCTGTATTTTCTTCTGGTGGGTCAATTTTTTGAGAGAGTAATTCTAAGCGTTGATCTAAATCTGTATAGCGATTTGCCAACTCTTTTTTCAGTTGTTCAATTGAATTGTCATGCTCTTCTAATTGTCCTCGTAATTTTCGAACTTCTTCTTCTAGTTTTTGGTTCTTTTGAATGAGATCCCAATTTAGGTTTGAGCCAGTATTAGAGATATTTGTATTATCTGCAATCGTCTGGCTCAGTGCACGAGATTCAATGGGAATATTTGCATATAAATGTGCGCTAGCGAGTAAGGCAGTAAAAAGTACGGAATACTTTTTTAGCATAAAAATTCATCCATAAAGTTAAAAAGCCGTGAGCGAACAAGTCCTCATGTTTACTTGTGGCACACTAGATCTATGTTTTTGATTTAGTCATTAAAGCAGCAACTCATTTAAATGCAATAAGCATTTACAATCTTCAAGCATTTTTCGAATAAAGAAATTATCTGTTGTTTAATGTTTATACACATTTAAATTAAATGGATAATATAGAGATAGATTTTGCTGATGAAATAAGCAATTGAATCAAAAAGTCACTTAAAAACAGATACAAGTCTTGCAACTCAGGCAAAAATCTCTATACTTTGTCAGGCAATGGTAGCCCTGCTGGTAGCTTCGCAATTGTACTCTATGAACCCCGCCAGGACCGGAAGGTAGCAACGGTAATAGAACTATGATGTGCCGAAGTAATGCTAGTGGGGTTGCCACCATTTATTCTTCATCGCTCGTTCGAGCAATTGCTTTCATAATTATTCCCATATCAAATCCTCGGTACTGTAAGAATCTAATTTGTCTTGCTTTTAGTTTTGGATCCGTCTCTACTTCCATCCCGAATTTCTTTATTTTGAGTTGATAAGCTTGATCTAGCCAATCGACCTCTGAAAGTTCTTCTGTAATAAGTTCTGTATCAAGTTGTTTTGCTTTTAAAGCCTGTTTAATTCTTTGTAATCCTTTACCTTTTCTAAGTTGACTGGCCAATGTGAGTTCTGCAACACGTTGGTCGCTTTGGTAATTTTGTTGTGCCAACTCATCAACTAGATTTGCGACTTCTTCTGGATTGATCGCATATTGATTTAATTTTGCTTCGAGATCTGCTTTGGAATAATCCCGACGTGTAAGAAGGGCAAATGCATAAGAGCGTAATCTTGCACCTGTTAGTGTTTTCGGTTTCTCTATTTTTTCAGAATTAAACAAGTTTTATATCCTCTTGAAAGAAAAACGCCCCGAAGGGCGTTTCAGCTTAGCTTTCTAAAAAATCTGGTTCTTCTTCATCTTCAGTTTGAACTGCTTCTTTGTTGTTTTTAGTAAGAAGTTGTTCACGAATGACCTTTTCGATTTCTTGAGCCATTGCTGGATTTTCCTCAAAATGTCGAATCACGTTATTTTTACCTTGACCAATTTTATTGCCTTGATAAGAATACCAAGCACCCGCTTTTTGTACGATGTCTTGTTGAACAGCAAGATCAACCAATTCGCCTAACTGATTAGTGCCTTTGCCATACATGATTTGGAACACAGCTTCTTTGAACGGAGGTGCCATTTTGTTTTTCACAACTTTAACACGCGTTTCGTTACCTGTGATCTCGTCACCTTCTTTAACTTGACCAATACGACGGATGTCTAATCGTACAGAAGCGTAGAATTTAAGTGCATTACCACCTGTAGTGGTTTCTGGGCTACCAAACATCACACCAATCTTCATACGGATTTGGTTAATGAAGATCACCATACAGTTCGAGCGTTTCGCATTACCTGTAATTTTACGCAGAGCCTGACTCATTAAGCGTGCTTGTAAGCCCATATGCGAGTCACCCATTTCGCCTTCAATTTCAGCTTTAGGGGTTAATGCTGCTACAGAGTCGACAACGATTAAATCGATTGCACCTGAGCGAACCAACATGTCGGCGATTTCGAGTGCTTGTTCACCGTGGTCAGGTTGCGAAACCAATAGATTGTCAATATCTACACCCAACTTACGTGCGTATTCTGGGTCTAATGCATGTTCTGCATCGATAAAGGCACAGGTACCACCATTTTTTTGACATTGCGCAATCGCTTGTAATGTCATGGTTGTTTTACCTGAAGATTCAGGACCATAAATCTCAATGATACGACCTTTAGGTAATCCACCGATCCCTAATGCGATATCGAGAGTTAAAGAACCTGTAGAAACCGCTTCAACTGCTTGTACAGTATTATCACCTAAGCGCATCACGGTATTTTTACCAAACTGCTTTTCAATTTGGCTTAAGGCTGCTTGTAACGCCTTGCTTTTATTATCATCCATCTCAAAACCTCAAAACTTTATCTTCTTAACGACTAACCCAAGTGGATGTACTGAATCTCAACTTGTTGGGACTTGAGTATAGTGGCAGATTCTAGTTGTATATTCCACATCTGATCTGTGTCAGTACGACACAAGATGACGCATCCAAATTAGAAAATTTTATTCATCATGATATGACCATGATTGTACATTTTCTTGTTTAAAACGATTGATATCACGACGATCTTTTTTACTTGGTCGGTGATCAGGTCGGGCTAGATTATGCAATTTTCGCTGTGATGCATGCAACTCTCTACGCTCAATACTTTCGGGTGTTTCTTCATAAAGAAGTTGAGCCATGGGGGCACCACCTCGAACAGCCGATAGCGCTTTCACAACAACGGTCTTTTTCTCAAAGCCTTGTTGGATGGTGAGTTCCATTCCAATACGCACGTCTCTAGAAACTTTAACGCGGTCGTTGTTGTGATGGACTTTACCACCTTCAATCGCGGCTTTGGCAATAGAGCGTGTTTTAAAAAAACGTGCAGCCCAAAGCCATTTATCAATGCGCATGGCATCCATGCTGTCTGATTCATGCTGTTTTGGCATCTGTTACCTGTAAGTTGGTGTCAAGATAATCAAAGAGATTGGTTAAATGATCAAGTGATGGGTACGCTATTTCCGTGGCGAGTCGAGCTGGTTTAGCACTAGACGGTTGTAAAATGCTAAACAATTGGTTAATACCAAAACGTTCAGCACCTTGGAGTACCGCAACCGTATCATCAATAAATATTGCTTGAGCTGGATCAAATGGATGTATTTGCTGTAACTTTTGCCAAAAAGAAACATCTTCTTTTGCGTATCCTAATTCTTCACTACTAATCATAAGTTCAAAGTAAGGGCTCAGTGCAACATTTTCAAGTTTTAGCTGTAATCCTGTTTTATCCGCGTTAGTAAGTAACCAACAACGATAGCCTTTTTGTTTGAGTTGTTCTAATAATTCAAAGCAACCGGCACGCGCTTTGATTTTTTCTCGATGCTCGTATTGTAGTTGTAAAACATCTACGCCAACTTTAGCAGTCCAATACGCCGAAGAATACCAAGATAGTGTATGCTTATGCTGTTGGTAAAATTGGAATAGTGTTTGTTTACTTTGCTCTAAACTGCATTGGTGTGTTTGGGCATGACGTTCAGGTAAACAATGATTCCAAATAAAATCATCGAAGGCTAAATCGAGTAATGTGCCATCCATGTCGAACATGGCGATAGGCTGCTGCTGTAAATCTGAATATGACATAAGGCTGATCTATGTTTATTAAAACGCTTGCCCCACAAGATCAATTTATTCTGAAACTTGTGCCAATCATGGCGCAGGCAAGTCAAATATTATTGGAAGAATATCAAAATTATTGTGCGGGTGGTGAGTTTAATATTCAGGAAAAAAGTGATGATTCGCCTGTGACTCAGGCAGATTTAAAAGTAAATCGTTTTTTATTAAAGCAGTTAGCGGAATTTACGCCAGAGTTACCAGTGTTGTCAGAGGAGAGTGATTATTCTGCTCGATCTGCTTGGTCACGTTGCTGGATGCTCGATCCTTTAGATGGTACGAAAGAGTTTATTCATGAGCGTGATGAATTTACGATTAATTTAAGCTTGATCGAGGGTAATGAAACGACTTTTGCGATTATTGCCGTACCCTGTGAACAGGTCATGTATATTGGTTATCAGTCACACTTACCTTATAAGTATAGTTTTAGCCGTCAAGAATGGTTTCAATATCAGGTCGAAGAACATGATTTGACAACACCACTTCAAATTGGTTTGAGTCATAACAGTAAAAATCCAAAGTATAAAAATTTTATCGAACCAATTTTGCGAGATCGTGCTGTAGAAAGACGTGAGGCAGGGAGTGCTTATAAATTTTGCATGATGTTAGAAGGTGAAATTGATATTTACCCAAGATTTCATCCAACCTCAGAGTGGGATACCAGTTCAGGACAAGCTTTGCTTGAAAGTATCGGTGGTGGATTGATGACTCTGGGTGGAAAACCATTTCAATACAATCAGCGTGAAACGGTATTGAATGGTGGTTTTATTGCTTTTAGAGATCAATATTGCAAAAAAATTGCTTATGAGGCCTTGGCGCATTCAGGCATTTTAGATTGAGTCTTGTCGTCTGCATGGTATAGTGAGCTAAATTTAAGCTTGTATGTGAATATGGCCCTGCATTTATTGCCTAAAAGTATGTTTGAAGCAATTGATTTACTGCCAGATGCTTCAACTCCTGTCACGTTGTTTACTCGTCACTCTTTACGTGAGTTGGTGAATGGGCAGGGTTTGGCTGGTTATGACTTGCAATTAACGGAACAAGGTCGAGATTTGGCTTATGCATGGGGTCAATATCTTATTAAAAATACGGATCGAGCAATTCAACATTGTATCTCTAGTCCGATTCAGCGTTGTGTTGATACAGCTGCATTAATGATTCAAGGTGCAGATGGGATTCATGAGGCAATAAATACGCATACGATCGAAATTGTTGAGCAGCGATTGTTAGTAGAACCCGGAAGCTTTGTATTGGATATTCAGCAAGCAGCCCCTTACTTTCGTAAACAAGGTGCATTAGGGTTTATTAATAGCTTTGTGAATAATGCTTTGCCTGGTATGAAACATCCAATTACAGGTGTTTTTGATGTTTTGGAGCTGTTATATCATACCCATCCGACCCAACATCAGGGTTTAAGCTTGGCTGTTAGTCACGACACCATTATTGCGGCTATCGTTGCTGTGATTTCAGGTCAAACACAAATTGATAAGTCGGATTGGCCTGAGATGATGGAGGGCTTATTTGTGTGGTTTGAAGGTGAGGATTTTAGCAGTAGTAAGCTAAAATGGATCTGGCGTGGTCAAAAGCATGAATTGGTTATTAAAGATTTTCAGAATAAATAAGATTTTTGAAAAGTATGATTTAATTGTGCAATTTAAAATTAAAAAACTACTAACGTTGCATTACTAAGTTGAAGACAATAAAAAAGCCCGAAAATCGGGCTTTTTTACATGCATCAAATTAGTTAGCTAATGCTTTAATTTGAGCGTTTAAGCGGCTCTTGTGACGAGCAGCTTTATTTTTGTGGATGATGCCTTTATCAGCCATACGGTCGATTACAGGTACAGCTGTTTTATAAGCTTCTGAAGCAACAGCATAGTCACCAGCAGCGATCGCATTTACAGTACGTTTGATGTAAGTACGAACCATAGAACGCAAGCTTGCGTTGTGTTTACGTGCTTTAACGTTTTGACGAGCACGTTTTTTAGCTTGAGCAGAGTTTGCCACTCGTGCACTCCTTGAAAATAAGTTGGTCTGGGCGGGCTGAAGTTAAAACCAAAAAATATTGGCAACATTCACCAGCCCGTAAACAAGTGCCATATTTTGAGGAAACTAAGCCCCGAAGTCAAGCCTTGTGATACTTTTAAGTACATTTAACAGGTGATAATCTTGCAAGAAAACGTTACATTAGGCTTAGTTATGAGTCGGAATAAATAAAAATGAGAATAGGTGATAAAAAGGCAATTGTTATTGGTGCTACAGGGCTAGTGGGTGAAGCGCTAGTGGCTGAATTGGAACAGTCAAATGATTTTAGTTCTGTGACTGTTGTAGTAAGGAAAAATTCAGATAAATTAAAATCTTATAGCAAAGTAAATCAGCTTATTCTAGAAGATTTTTTGCTTTTGAATGATGAAGATGTAAGTACTTATACCCATGCATTTAGTTGCTTAGGTAGCACGATTAAACAAGCTGGATCGAAACAAGCATTTTACGCAATTGACTATGAAATTAACGCTCATTTTGCTGATTTAATCCAAGATAAAAATATTCATTTATTGGTGGTCAGTGCTTTAGGAGCGAATGCTAATTCACCAGTTTTCTATAATAAAGTTAAAGGTGAGTTGGAAAACTACTTAAAAAGCTTGTCGATGTATAAGCTCTCAATTTTTCAACCGTCACTCTTAATTGGTAAGCGTAGTGAAGTACGGGTTTTAGAAGATGTGGCACAAACGTTATTTAAATTGGTCGAAAAAACTTGGACCAAGCCGTTTAAATATAAGCCTGTAACCGCAGAACAATTGGCGCATACTATGCTAAATGCAGCTCAAACTCAGACAGCAGTATTCAAGCTGTACGATAATTTGAGTATACAACAAACCCAATAATGGAGATTTTTCAGTGACTACGATTCCTTTTGTAACTTGCGACTTGTTAGATGATAATCCTGAGAAAGATTTACAGGTCGTAACACCATCATTAGACGGTAAGTTTTTTAAGAGTTATGGTGCACGCAAGAGCTTTGGTGGGCAGGTTGTAACAGTTAAGTGTTTTGAAGATAACTCACGTGTAAAAGAGCTATTGGCAACTGATGGTGCAGGTAAGGTGCTGGTTGTAGATGGTGGCGCTTCTATGCGTTGCGCCCTGATGGGTGACTTGATTGCAGAATCGGCGGTGAAGAACCAATGGAATGGTGTGGTGATTTATGGCTGTGTACGTGATGTGGATGCAATTGCCGAACTTGATTTAGGTGTGCATGCATTGGCTGCAATTCCACAAAAAAGTAATCGTAAGGGCATAGGTGAAGTTGATATTACATTGTATTTTGGTGGTGTGACGATCAATTCTGGCGATTATATCTATGCCGATAATAATGGCATCGTAATCGCGAAAGAAAAACTAATTGACTGCTAAAGGATAGCAATATGCTCAAAATGGTGAATCATCAATTTAAGGTTTTACAATCTGTTGTTGCAACTTTAATTGAAGGCGGAAGAGGTGTGATGGGAACACCCCAACCGAATCAGCCTTCGAAACCGTTAAAACTTTATGAGTTTGAAGGTTCACCCTTTTGTCGCCGTGTTCGTGAAGTGATTACCATGCTGAATCTGGATGTGGAAATTTATCCATGTCCGAAAGGTGGTCAAAAATATCGCCAAATCGTTAAAGAAAAAGGTGGTAAAAAACAGTTTCCTTTTTTGATTGATGAAAATACAGGTGATCAGTTATACGAATCACAAGACATTATTCATCATTTATTTAAGCATTATGGAAAAACGGGACAAACTCCTAAAAAATATAGTCATTATCCTAAATTGCCGTATGTATCGACTTTGGCTACTGTTGCAAATGCAGCACGTGGTGTATGGATTAACAAGAAAATTGTTAATCGAGCAGCACCAGAACAATTACTTGAATTATGGAGTTTTGAAGGAAGTCCCTATACACGATTGGTGCGTGAAGTTCTGACTGAATTGGAAATTCCGTATATTTTGCATAATGTTGCGAAAGAACGTTGGCAAGATATGGGTCCTGCGATTTTGCGTTTAAAACCAGGAAAATATATTCCACTACCAAATGGTAAGCGTGAAAAGACTGTTGAAGTGATGGGACGAGATATTCAGGTTCCATATTTGGTTGATCCGAATACGGGTGTGAAAATGTTTGAATCAGCTAAAATTGTTGAGTATCTAAAGAAACAGTACGGATAATAGAATAAATTGTAAAAAAGCATCTTTTAGAAGATGCTTTTTTTATATATGGAGTCTAGCAGTTGCTTCAATGATTGGTTTAGCGGTTTAATAGGTTCGAAATAGCCATATGATCAATTCCAAAATGTTAAGCCAACTAACGAACCTATTCAAAAGTTCAAAGGAAACACCTGAACAGTTATTCCTCAAAGAAAATGACTTGGTTTTTGATAGTCGCGGTGCAATTTATAGGGGCATCGTTTTGAATGAGTTAGGATTTCGTCTGGAATATTTCTCAAATCGAAAATTAGATCGATTTGATGATCTAGAGAAACTGTTTAGGATTGCACCACAAATTAATGAAAAGATTGATTTGGAATTGCACTCACAGCGATTTGTTGAGCGCTTAGGAAGTACAGAAGAAAACCTTAAAGAGTTAAAGCAAATCATTAAAGTTTTAAATGATTATTATGTGAAGTTTCAAAGACCAAGATAAGTATAAATATTTTTATGAGTTTTAATATCTAAATAAAAAAGCTGAATCATTTGATTCAGCTTTTTAGTATGTAAGCTAACGATTATTTTTCAATAATTGCTGTTACACCTTGACCGCCAGCAGCACAGATCGAAACTAAGATACGACCTGAACCTTTTTGGTTTAAGATTTTCGCAGCAGTCGCGATGATACGACCACCAGTTGCAGCGAATGGGTGACCCGCAGCTAAAGAAGAACCTTTAACGTTTAATTTGCTACGATCAATTGAACCTAAAGGTGCATCTAAGCCTAAGCGCTCTTTACAGAACTTCTCATCTTCCCAAGCTTTCAAAGTAGAAAGTACTTGTGATGCAAATGCTTCATGGATTTCGTAGTAGTCGAAGTCTTGAAGTTTAAGGCCAGCACGCTCAAGCATACGTGGAACTGCATAAGCAGGAGCCATCAATAAGCCTTCTTTCTTACCCACGAAATCAACCGCAGCAGTTTCAGTGAAAGTTAGGTAAGCAAGAACTTCATGACCATTTGCTTTAGCCCATTCTTCAGAAGCTAAAAGTACGCATGAAGCACCGTCAGTAAGTGGAGTAGAGTTACCCGCTGTCATTGTTGCAGCTTCGCCTTTACCAAATACTGGTTTTAATTTTGCTAATTTCTCAGCAGTTGAGTCAGCACGTAAGTTGTTGTCACGGCTTAAACCTAAGAACGGTGTGATTAAGTCATCGAAGAAACCTTCTTCGTATGCTTTTGCCATTTTTTGGTGAGAAGAAGCTGCTAAAGCATCTTGATCTTCACGGCTAATGCCCCACTCAAGAGCAGTAATTGCCTGATGGTCACCCATTGAAAGACCTGTACGTGGCTCACCATTTTTCGGTGCATCCATCAAATCTTTAACATTGATTTTTTTCAATGCTTTCAGGCGGTCTTTACCTGTTTTAGCGATGTTCAGCTCAAGCAAAGCTTTACGTAAACCGTCACCCAATGCAATCGGTGCATCAGATGTGGTATCAACACCACCTGCAATACCCACTTCGATTTGACCCAAAGCAATTTTGTTTGCAACAAGGAAAGCTGCCTGTAAGCCAGTACCACATGCCTGTTGAATGTCATAAGCTGGAGTTTCTGGTGCAAGCTGAGTATTTAAAACACACTCACGAGTCATGTTGAAGTCACGGCTGTGTTTTAATACCGCACCTGCAACCACTTCACCTAAACGTTGGCCTTGTAGGTTGAAACGCTCAACTAAGCCGTTTAATGCTGCGGTGAACATATCCATGTTTGAGGCAGTGAAATATGCGCCGTTTGAACGAGCGAATGGAATACGGTTACCGCCAATAATGGCAACACGGCGAACAGTGTTTTGGCTCATGCTTTTATCCTGTTGAACAGAAGGTTTGGTTGTTTTAGCTGTTGCTGCTTTTGTAGATGTAGAAGAAGCAGTGCTTTTTGTACTACGACTGGTAGAACGAGGACGAGTCGTTTTAGTTGTCGTACTTGCTGCTTTAGGAGTTGCGTCAGCACTTTTACTTGGAGTAGAAGTTGCTTTTGATGTATTTGACACAGTCTCTTGAGCAGAATTCTCGACTGCTGGATTTTCTTGAGTTGTTTTGCTCATAAGGCTTTTCCAAGCATAATTGCGATATTCTTACTATAACCATAGCATATTTCCAGTACTGCTGTATTGACTAGAATGACGCTTTAGACCACATTCAGGTCAAGACATCCAGACATGAAGTCAAGTATGATTTATTGTGAGTCAATCAAACATTGGTTTCATGTTATTTTGCTGACATGGTTTAGATGTTTGTAAAAATTCATTTGTATGAGAGATAATAATCATGACCGATCAATACCAAGCATTTACACAATCACCTTTGGGTAAATTTGTTGTAAAAAATTTAGGTTTACCATCACCAGTTAGCTTAGATCGTTTTGAAAGTGCCCAACCTGTTGTAAATGGTGCCGTATTGCTTGGCGCAGCACCTTCAAGCACAATTTCTGCTGCTATTGCTCAAGTTCTTAGCAATATCCATGCAGATAGCTACGTAGGCAATAATGTTGAATTACAACAAACTGCTGCAAAAGTAGGTTTAAACCTTCGCCCTTTAAATGCAGATGATAAAGAATCTAAGTTTAAAGCAGTCGTATTTGATGCTTCAGGTATTCAAGATTCTGAACAGTTAAAAGCGTTGTATAACTTCTTTAATCCAATCGCACGTCAAATCTCAAGTTCTGGTCGTGTAATTGTAATTGGTACAACTCCTGAAACAGCTAAAACCGTAAAACAAGCGATTGCTCAACGTGCGCTTGAAGGTTTTGTGAAGTCTGTTGGTAAAGAATTCAAAAAGGGTATCACTGCTCAAGTGGTTTATGTAGATCAAGGTGCTGAAGCAAACTTAGAGTCTACTTTACGTTTCTTAATTTCACCACGTTCTGCTTATGTATCTGGTCAAGTGATCCGTATTTCTAAAGCAGAAACAGTGAAATTAGATTGGGCTAAGCCACTTGCGGGTAAAACCGCACTCGTAACAGGTGCAAGCCGTGGTATCGGTGAAGCAATTGCACAAGTATTGGCACGTGATGGCGCACATGTGATTTGCTTAGATGTTCCTCAACAACAAGCTGATCTTGAGCGTGTTGCGGGTTCAATTGGTGGTTCAGTATTGGCAATCGATATTACTGCTGCTGACGCTGGCGAGAAAATTAAAACTGCTGCGGCTAAACAAGGCGGTTTGGATGTCATCGTTCACAATGCAGGTATTACTCGTGACAAAACTTTGGCAAACATGAAGCCAGAGCTTTGGGATCTAGTCATCAACATTAACTTGTCTGCAATTGAACGTGTTAACGATTACTTACTTTCTAATGATGGTTTAAATGCAAATGGTCGTATCGTTTGTGTATCATCAATCAGCGGTATCGCGGGTAACTTGGGTCAAACCAACTATGCAGTGTCTAAAGCAGGCGTAATTGGTTTGGTTAAATTTACTGCACCAACATTGAAGAATGGTATTACGATCAACGCGGTTGCACCAGGCTTCATTGAAACTCAAATGACTGCTGCGATTCCATTTGCGATTCGTGAAGCTGGTCGCCGTATGAACTCAATGAACCAAGGTGGTTTACCTGTAGATGTTGCTGAAGCAATTGCTTGGTATGCTTCTACTGGTTCAACAGGTGTGACAGGCAATGTTGTTCGCGTATGCGGTCAAAGCTTGTTGGGCGCTTAAGCGTTAAAAGTTTTGAAGAGGGGGTGCTTGTGCATCCCTTTTTTATAAAAATATAGAAAGGTTCATTATGAATACACGTCATTTTAGTCAATTACCAAAGCCTTACTTAGCTTATCCAAAAGTTATTCAAGGTTTAATTTTTAAAAAGCCAAAAGGCGAAAAAGTATTACCACAAGTTGAATACGTGGTTGATACGCTTAAAATTGATACGAAACATTTAGAAAGCTATAACGAAATTTGTGGTTTTAAAAATGATGGTTTTGTACCAGCAATTTATCTAGCTGTACTGTCGCAAAGTCTGCAAATGCACATGATGACAAGTGAAGCATTTCCATTTGCGATTTTAGGATTGGTACATATTCGTAACCAAATCAAGCAAACACGTAAAATCGCTGTAAATGAGCAAATTACGTTGTCATGTAAATTTGGCGAACTTCAGCCACATGATAAAGGCTTACAATTTGATTTCATTACAACTGCCAAAGTGGGTGGTGAAGTAGTGATGGAAAGTTTAACGACTTATTTATCTCGTCAAAAAACTGAGAAAAAAGCTTCTGAAAAATCGAAAGAATCTAAAGAGCCTGCATATCAGCCAAAAGCAGAATGGAATATTTCTGAGAATACGGGTCGCCGCTACGCATTGATTTCAGGTGATTTTAACTTGATTCATATTCATGCAGTCACAGCCAAAGCATTTGGTTTTAAACAAGCGATTGCACATGGCATGTGGAGTAAGGCAAAAGCTTTGGCGAGTGTTGAATTACCCGCTGCTTATGAAGCAGATGTTTGGTTTAAATTGCCGATGTATTTACCATCAACTGTTGAGTTTTTAACAGCTGCTGAATCAAAACAAACTGACTTCTTGATTCGTAACGTTAAATCTAAAAAGCCGCATGTTGCGGGAACAGTGAAAGCACTTTAATACTGAATCGTATGGTTGAGTCAGCCCTTTTGTTCGCAAGAGGGTTATTCTAAAAAATATAAATATCATAAGGATATGTGCATTGATTAAAGAGATTTTATTTGCCGATACGCATAACTATCATGGCAAGGTTGATCATCGTTTTATTGACCTAGCAACCCAATTCAGCCGTTTTCAAGATGCACGAAGCCATCAAGGTGGCGCGGCATTGGTGGTATATTTCCAAGGTCATAAAGTTGTTGATATTTTTACTGGTAAAAAATCTCAAGATCAAGATTGGCAAGCAGATACTTTGTCGATGTGCTATTCGACAGGTAAAGGAATTTTAGCAACGCTTGCACATATTTTAGTAAGTGAAGGCTTACTGGATTATGATCAGCCTATTGCACATTATTGGCCTGAGTTTTCCCAAAATGGCAAAGCCAATATAACATTGCGTCATGTGTTGTCCCATCAAAGTGGTTTGTTTGATATTCGCAATTTGATTGATACAGCAACGGAAATGTTGGATTGGTCGCATATGTTAGAGCTAATGGCGGCTGCTACGCCACGTTTTGCAGCAGGACAAAGTTTTGCTTATCAACCGCTGACTTATGGTTGGCTCGTGGGTGGGGTCATTGAAAAAGCAGTGAAACAGCCTTTAAGTTGGTTAATGCAGCGTTATCTGGTGCAACCACTTGAGTTGGATGGCGCATATTTTGGTACACCAAACTCTGAATTACAGCGAGTTGCACGCTTACTTGAAAAACCTAAAAAACCATCTGCACCAAAGCCACAAGTTAAAAAAACTGATTCACCACGCAAAGCCTCATTATCAGAAAAGTTCTTAGAACTTTCAGGACAAAGCCCTCAAGATTTCCAAGATGCGATGATTCCAAAATGCATGCGTAATTTTAGCTTCTATAGTGATGCTGGTTTACAAGCTGTGATTCCTGCGGCAAATGGTGTGTTTACTGCAGATAGTCTTGCCAAAGTTTATGCAATGCTTGCCAATCAAGGGCAGTGGAAAGGTCAACAATTGATTCGTCCAGAAGTATTTAAGCAGTTAAGCACCGTACAATCTAAAGCACGTGATCGAGTGATGCCAATTCCAATGCATTGGCGTTTAGGTTATCACCGTATTTTAACAATGGGTAAACGTGCGCCACATGGTTTTGGACATATGGGCTTTAATGGTTCAGGTGCATGGTGTGATCCTGATCGTGAACTCAGTTTCGCTTATACGCATAATTTTAGTACCACTTCTGCAACAGGCGATTATCGTTTATGGGGCTTGAGCCAAGAGACGCTCCGCTGTGCCGATGCAATCTTAAATGGGCGGAAAGGCTGGTTTTAACAAAATTCCCCCATTCAATAAAACGGTGAATGGGGGAAATTTTTTAACTAAGATTGAATTCATCTAATAAATTTTTCTGATTCAGTGCTTGGTAAATAAGTTCTGCATATTGCGTGATACGTTGACATAATTCGCCTGATTCAATCATTGACCAAACATGGGTATGTGTCTGCCAATCCCATATATCTTTTTGATCAATATATGTCGCCCACCATTCACTTTGTTTAACTTTTTCATGAGGGAATAGTTCTGATATGGTTGAATGAATTTGATGGAATAGTTCAGGGGCAGCTAGATTTTCCTCTCGTTTAGCAATTCCTATAAAAAATCCCCGATAGTTATAATGATTAAATTCTATTCTAAAACATAGCTTATGTTTTTGTGTGTAAAAAATATTTAATCCAGTCCAGTGATCACGAGAAATATGGTCAGTAATATACCAGCCTTTCTGGTGGACAGCACTCTGTAGTTGTTGTTCAAGTTTATGAATCAAAGAGTCTTGTAATTGATCTTTGACTCCTAATAACTCAAATGTAGCTTGAATATGCTGAGGATCTTGCAAGATTATGTTTAAAATATGATTTTGTTCTGAAATATCATTCATTGATAAAAATTCCTTTTCAATATAATGTTTAAACTCTTTTATAAAATAAATCACTTTGTCATTTTGACATTCAGTTAAAGCTTGTTTTAGCCAGCTAATTAAGTCAGGGAAAGTAATATGGCTGAAATTTTTCTGGTCTAACCATGATTTTAAGATTTCAGGTTTGACACTATGTTCTGCTGGTTCATTACCATACCCAGATAAATAGACAAGATGCCAATTTTGAGGAAAAAGAAAGCTCATTTCATTAGCATAATCTTGTAATTGTTGATCACCATCCGCAGCAAATGGTTTATTTTCAATACAGATACCATAGCTTTGCTGAGCGATTTTAATATGGATATAAATATCCATTCTTCGACCATTTCTGATAGTCTTCTCTGTTTGTACAGTGATGTCTGCATGATCTAAATTAATATTTCTCCAATCATCAGGTAAATCCAATTGATGAAGAAATAGGGATAGAAATAGATGCCCCTGTGCATGATCACCACTTGGGTTTAATAAATCAGCAATGATTCTACTTAGCATCATTTCATCTGTATAAATATAATTAAATATTGAAAAATTTGGGGCAAGCTGTTTTTTATATTTTTGTCGTGCTAGTTCAAGCGCTTTTAATTCATAGGAAACTTGATTAAGTAGTTTAGATATATTGAGATTCATTTAATTTCCTTTACTTATTAATCATCATTTAAGTTCTGGGCATGATTTTCTAAAGCCTCACTCAATGGGCAGTAATACCAAGTAACGCCTTCTATTTTCATACTGCCATCAGAATTTTCTAGGTGGTTATATAACAGTTGATATTTTGGGTTAGCTTCATCAAAGGGTACATCAAGGTAAATCTCACCCAGATAAGGCATTGACATAATTCCACTTCGAGATGACCAGCCAAAACATTCGGAAAAATCAATTTCATGTTTTTCTAACCATTCAATCAATTGTTGACGAGCAATACAGGTTTCATAGTGAAATTTAAGTGAAAGATCTTCATTGTGGAAAATGTCGTTATAGTTCTTATGAAAAAGCAAATATAAAACATCACGTTGTTTCTCAAGCGCAATTTGATCTATATTTTTAAGTATTCTTGGCATCAGAAACTCCTTGCTTGTAAACTAAATGACCATAATGAGGTGTAAAATCTACTGCACAAATTTTATTTTCAATCAAACACTCGAGTAACTTATTCGCCTGTTGATAACCGATTAAAAATTTTCTTTGTAAGCTTGAAACAGAAATGTGTTCGACTTCTTGAACAAATAAAATTGCCTGTTGTAATAAATCCTCATTATTTTGCATATTGATTTTCCTGTGTTAAACGAATCAAAATCATACTGACATTATCAAAAGCATGGTTTTGATGGAGGGCAGTTTTCATATTTAATAACCATGTTTTTAATGGAGTTTCAGGCATTAAAGGCTTCCAGTGATTGCATTCCAACACATCATGCACACCATCGCTACAAATCAAGAGAGCATCTCCTACAACCAAATATTCTTCTTTGGGAGAAAATTCGGGAACTTCATGTAAAGAATCTGCACAAAAACAATGATTCAGCATGTAATAGAAACTGGCATATTGTTCATTTGCTTTAATTTCTGCTTCACCATTTTGCTGCATTTCTGTAATGAAATTATGGTCTTGGGTCAGGGCATACCAGTATTGATTATGGCTGCTAAATAAGTAGACTCGACTATCACCTAAATGCTGAATATTGACAAATCCAAATGGGCTAGAGGGTGTAACGACTGCCAAAGTGGCACTAGAAGCATAAGTCTTTGAGTTGCCTGCTAAATACTGGCTTAAATCATCTTGAACTTGTTTTAAATGAATCCGTTGCTGAGTTTGGGTTTGTTGTAAAACACTGTTTAAAACGCATTTTGATGCCTGTTCCGCTTTCGGACTACTGCTGACACCATCTGAAACAGCAGCACACCAATCATCATCTTTTTGATAAAGATAGCATTTGCTGATCAAGCCATCATGCTGAATTACTTTATTTCCAATCAAGATTGCATCTTGTTGAATGGGTGGTTTTGCTCGCCATGTTAAAGCCTGCATTTCATAATAGAGATCAGTCACGGTGAGTCCTGATGAGGAGAAAGTGAGTAAGTTATAGCAATCGAAATATGAAGTGGTCAATCATATTTTTAGTTTTAAGTGGTTAATTTATAAAATAAATATTTTGTTACGATAGTATAATCAAATAAGAGAAAATTGCACCGTGAACGGACTCTTAAAAGCGTAAAGTTGGTTTTTTCTTTAGAAGTATAAAAATATTAAATTTGGCAACCAAAGAGCTAATAATAGAGATCAAGGAACATTTATCCCAAACTGGCGTAAAATTTTACAAAGCCGAATCATCGGTAAGCCCATCAACGTAGTTTGATCATCACCCACCATTTTCTCAAATAAGCTAATCCCTAAGCTTTCACACTTAAAACTGCCTGCGCAATGTAACGGTTGATCAATCTCGATATAACGCTCAATTTCAGCAAGCGTCAATTGGCGAAATTTCACTTGGTAATGCTCAACCAGTGTTGTTTCAAAGCCAGATTGCAAGTGCTGAACACTGAGAGCGGTGCTAAAAAACACGATTTTCCCTGAGTTTTCTTGTAATTGTTGAATAGCATTTTCAACATTTAAAGGCTTACCAATGAAGTCATATGGTGCGTGTTCACGCCAAGCGACTTGATCAGAACCAATGACAATCGCATTGGGATTCTGTTCAGCAATGACACGTGCCTTCTCATAAGCCAGACGTTTAGCCAAATCATCGGCATGTAATTCACCCATTGCAGATTCATCAATATCAGATGAAATACAACGATAGTCCAATCGTAAACGATCCATCAAGTCTTTACGAGTTTGGCTGCTCGATGCCAAAATCAATTCAAACTGATTCATTAGATCGCATATTCCACGAGAATATTCAGTGGTACATAATGCAAAACCGCGTTATGGCATGCATTCAACTTAATCGGTGGAGCATGACCTGCTTCGTATGCTTCAACCCAACGTGTGACACAAATACACCAAAAATCACCTGGTTTTAATCCAGGGAAACCCACTTCTGGTAAAGGTGTAATTAAATCATTCCCAACTTTTTGTGAAAAATTTAAAAAATCTGACGTCATTTGCGCGCACATGGTGTGCTGACCTAAGTCCGTGACCGCTGTATGGCAAAAACCATTACGGAAATAGCCCGTGATTGGGTCAAAGCAACAACTAGATAAAGGTTCGCCAAGAACATTTAAACGATTAATTTTTGGATCAGGATGAATAGACATAAGAATACAAAGATTTAATGACGATGATTATGATAATCAAAAGTGAAATTTTAGACAGCTTTTCTGCAAAAAAACTCACCTTTATTTTAGAGAATCATTTAAAATTGTGCCGTTTTTAAAATCAACTAGAGAGCCATCCATGAATTTTCAGCGCATGACTGACCTTGATTTAGCAGGTAAACGTGTTCTTATTCGTGAAGACTTAAACGTTCCTGTAAAAAATGGGGAAATTACCAGCGATGCACGTTTACGTGCTGCATTACCAACAATCAAAGCTGCGTTAGATAAAGGCGCTGCGGTAATGGTATTTTCTCATCTTGGTCGTCCTGTAGAGGGTGAGCCAAAGCCAGAGCAATCACTTGCACCAGTTGCAGCTTATTTAAGCACTGCCTTGGGTCAGGATGTTAAATTATTTACTGATTATTTAGATGGCGTTGAGGTTGAAGCGGGTCAAGTGGTATTACTTGAAAATGTACGTTTCAATCATGGCGAAAAGAAAAATAAAGAAGAGCTTGCACAAAAATATGCAGCACTTTGTGATGTATTCGTTATGGATGCATTTGGTACTGCTCACCGTGCAGAAGCGTCAACAGAAGGCGTAGCACGTTTTGCTAAAGTTGCTGCTGCTGGTCCGTTATTAGCTGCTGAATTAGATGCGCTAGGTCGAGCAATGCAAACACCTGAAAAACCAATGGTAGCAATTGTTGCGGGTTCTAAAGTATCAACAAAACTTGATGTATTAAATTCACTTTCTAGCATTTGTGATCAGTTGATTGTGGGTGGTGGTATTGCTAATACATTCCTTGCTGCTGCTGGTTTCAATGTTGGTAAATCTCTCTATGAAGCTGATTTAATTGACACTGCAAAACAAATTGCTGCAAAAGTAAGTGTTCCATTACCAACTGATGTCGTTGTTGCTGATGCAACTCAAATCGACTTCAGTGACTTCTTAGGTTCTTTGGCAAATGTTCAAGCAGTTGTTAAGAAAGTAGAAAATGTTGCAGATACTGACATGATTTTAGATGTTGGTCCTGAAACTGCACAAGCTTTTGCAGAAATCTTAAAAACATCAAAAACGATTCTTTGGAATGGTCCAGTAGGCGTATTTGAAGTTGATCAATTTGGTGAAGGGACTAAGACACTTTCATTGGCAATTGCTGAATCTGCTGGTTTTTCAATTGCAGGCGGTGGTGATACATTAGCAGCTATTGATAAATATGAAGTAGCTGATCAAATCGGTTATATCTCAACGGGTGGTGGTGCATTCTTAGAATTTGTAGAAGGCAAAACATTACCTGCGGTGGCTGTGTTACTTGAGCGTGCTTAAGTAAGGTTTAGCTTCCGTTATATAACAAGTGATTAAAAAAAGAGTCGATATCAATCGGCTCTTTTTATTGTGTCATTAAAATGTCATATATTTGCAATATAATCGTCATCAACTTAACCAAGTAACTGTGGAAAGCCGTGATGAAAATGAAATTAACCCTTGCCGCTTTAATTATTGCTCCAATCATGTTAACTGCATGTGGAAAGAAAGAAGAAGCAAAAAATGTTGAACAGCAAGAACCAGTAGCTTCAGAAGTATCAGCACCGACTACTCCAGAGCAACAAGCTGCGATCAACGCAATTGATAAACCAGAATTACAAGATAAGAAAAATGCTGAAGCAGTAAGCCCAGCTTCAGAAGAGGCTGCGAGCGAAGCTCACTAAGCTGAATGTAATAAAAAAGCCGATATTAATATCGGCTTTTTTATATTTATGAATTTGCTTTGCAATAGAAAGTAAGCGTTGTTTGATAGTCATCATCTTTGGCTAATGAAGCATTTTTACCTGTAATCGTTCCAAGTACACCCGCAGCAGCTTCCACCAATTTGCCTGTTTGTTCATCGACTACACCTTTTAAAACGCCTTGATATGCAGTTTTCTCATCAACCACGACTGGTGATGTATTTCGGGTGCAAGTTTTTTGAGCGGCACTAATGGCATTATTTTTAGCGATCAAATTGGTTTTACCAATTCCCGTCACTTCATATTGATTATTTTCTTTTTGGATCGCTAAGGTGTTGGTCGGTGTTGATGCACAGGCGGTGAGCCCGAGTATCAAGCCACCTAATAAACTCATGATTAACGTTTTTTTCATTGCTTGTTCTCAAGTAGTTACCTCATTGGATTATTTGAACATATTATTTTTAATTGCTTTTGCAGGTTATGTACAGTTTGTAGTAGCACTCTGTTAAATTTCTCAAATTGATGATTAAGCAAGGATTAAACGTGGTAGAAATCAGTTGGATTATGCTAATCTAAACAAATCCTTGTGTTAGTTAGATTCATGTCAATGACGGACTCAAATATAGAGACAATTCATCAAAATATTCATCAACGTCAATCTATTGGGCAATTAATTGAGCCAGCACCGAATACAAAACAACTCGAAAAAGCGGTACAAGCAGCATTAACTGCACCCGATCATCATCGTTTAAAACCAACACGTTTTGTGGTTGTAACACCTGAGCAACGAGCGGCTTTTGGTGAGTTTTTAGCAAATGCTTTAGCTGATATGGGCGAAAATGACCCTGCACAATTAGAAAGAGTGAAGCATCATCCATTTCGCGCGCCACTTTTGGTTTTAGCACTTACGACAATTCAGGATCATCCGAAAGTCCCGCATTTTGAACAAATTTTAAGTACGGGTGCAGCCATTCAGAACTTTTTATTGTCTTTGCAAGCACAAGGTTTTGCGAGTATGTGGCGTTCTGGTGCAATTGTAGAATCCAATTGGCTTAAACAACAGTTGGGCTTAAAAGAGCAAGATTTGATTTCTGGTATTATTTATATTGGAACAGCTGCTAAAACGATTGCACCTCGTGCAGAAATAGAGAGTCAAGATTTTTTAAAAATATGGCAACAAGTTTAATCTTATTGATGAATGATTAAAGAAAGAAATTGGTTTCAGGAAAAAAAATGACAGAGTTAAAATTTAGTGATTTAGTTGAGCCTGTGGCAGTAGATCAAAAAACAGCATTAAGAATTACTGTATTAGGTGGTGGAAGTTTTGGTACAGCAATGGCAAATTTAGCTGTACGCAATGGTTGCGATACCATGATTTGGATTCGAGATGCGGCTGTAGCAGAAGAAATTAATCAAACACATATTAATAAACGTTATTTACCTGATTATCCATTAGAGCCAGCTTTGCGTGCTGTTGCTGATTTAGAATTAGCAGTAAGAGATCGAGATATTATTTTGGTCGCAATTCCTAGTCACTCATTTCGTGATGTTTTAAAACAGATTGCGCCGTTTATTACAGCCCAAGCAGTAGTTTCATTAACCAAAGGCATTGAAGCAAAAACCTTTAGTTTTATGAGTGAAATTATTCGCGCAGAATTACCAGAAGTCCCTTATGGTGTTTTATCAGGTCCAAATCTAGCAAAAGAAATTATGGCAGGTATGCCATCAGGAACCGTGATTGCAAGTGAATCGGAATTGGTTCGCTATGCGGTACAACATGCATTACATAGCGCATTATTCCGTGTGTTTGGTAGTGATGATGTACACGGTGTGGAACTTGGTGGTGCATTAAAAAATATCTATGCAGTTGCCATGGGAATGGGCGCAGCTTATAACATTGGTGAAAATACCAAGAGTATGATTTTGACCCGTGCTTTGGCTGAGATGAGCCGTTTTGCAGTCAAGCAGGGTGCGAATCCTTTGACTTTCTTAGGGCTTTCTGGTGTAGGTGATTTATTCGCAACTTGTAATAGTCCATTAAGTCGCAACTATCAAATTGGTTTTGCACTCGGTTCAGGCAAAATACTTGATCAAGCAACCAAAGAGTTAGGTCAAACAGCCGAAGGGATTAATACCATTGTCCAAGTACGTGCTAAAGCACAAGAACTGGATGTTTATATGCCGATTACCAATGCTTTATATGAAGTTATTTTTGAAAACGCGCCACCAATGACGATCGCTTTATCATTGATGAAAAATGGTCATCGTAGTGATGTAGAATTTGTTTTACCACATCATGAAGTTTAATCAGAAAACTGTCATCAATCATTGTTAATATATAGGTATAAATAATAAGGTCGTTATATGCAGTTAACTTTAGTACGTCACGGTGAAGCATCTCCAGCAATCAACGGTAATGATACGCAACGCCCATTAACAGTGCGTGGGCATCAACAAGCTGAGCAAACAGGACATTTTTTAAAAGATGTCATTCAGCCTGAAATTTTTATTGTTAGTCCGCTATTACGTGCCCAAGAAACTTTGGCACACATCAAAGCTCATTTTTACGGCATTCCTGTTTTAATTTGCGATAAAATTAAACCTGATGATGATGCTAAAGATGCAATTGAATGGTTATCTAAATTACCCTATGAATCTATTGCTGTGGTCTGTCATATGAATGTTGTGGCACATATTGCAGAGCAATTGACCCATGAGAATTTTAATCCGTTTGCATTAGCAGAAGCACGTATTTATGATCAAGCTGTGATTGCTAATGGTTTATCAACACAAAAGAATCGTTTTATACCAACACTATAATTTATATATCCGCGATAGGATAAGGGTACTGAACACCGATGCTGTATATATGGATGCCCGAAACCAATGGAACATGGTATTGGTCGGCAGGGGAAAATTGGTTACAGGCAAATAGTCTTGAGCAGTTGATTCAGGACTTACAAGTGCATAATGGAAAAGAGGCAGTGGTCTATTTTCCAAGCCGTAATGCGCAAATCTTGCAACAGCCTATGACAAAAATGCACTACAAGCAGTTAGGGCAAGAAGGGCTTAAATACTTATTAGAAGAATATGTGACTTTGCCAATCGATCAAATGAAGGTGGTTCATCATTTTCAAAATGATCAGCTTAGTGTGATGGGCGTGGCTCATTCCACAGTTGAGACATGGCAACATGCGCTTAGTCTTTTGCCAATTCAAATTGCAGTGTTCTTACCTGATTTTTTAATTTTGCCAACGCCAGAAGAAAACCAAGTGGTGATTGCAAACCTCTATGATCACTTATTGGTAAGAGAATCGGAATGGTCTGGTAATTCAGTGGATGACTTGGGATTATTCCTTGAGTTTCAAACACCTGAAACGAATTATAAGCTGGCAAATCTTAGTTCAACTGAATTAGCAACAGTTATGGCTGCTTCAACCCAAGATCAATACACTGAATTTAGTTACCAATTTCAGCCCTTGGCAAAGGCAAAACAGCATCCATTTAATGTTTTGCCAAAATCCAAGAATGCAGAAGTTCAGTGGTCAGGTTATTGGAAAGCTTCAGCATTGGTTTTGGTTGCCGTCATTTTTGTTCAATTGGGTTATGACGCTTTACGTTGGTCTAAATTAAAAAAAGTGGCTGATCAGACATCGGCGCAGGCGATAGATCAATATAAATTCTGGTTTGGTGAAAATAGTCGCGTTACTGAGCAAAACATTAAAAGTCAGTTCGAAAGTCAATTACGAATGAGTCAGCTGGGTGATACACAAGCACTTTCGTTGTTGAGTCGAGTAGGACCGATTTTAATGCAGAAACAGATCATTGCTCAGCAAGTTAATTATGATGCTTCGACTTTAGCAATGTCATTAAAAGCTAAATCTGCAGATGACTTACAAGGATTAACTCAACAATTAAACCAACAAGGTTTCCAAGCTGAATTGGGTAATGTTCAAGCAGATTCGATTGGTGCGATTGGGGTGGTAAAAGTAAAATAATGAAAGCATTAACAAGTCTACAAAATAGTTTCGATCAAAAAATTGAAACCTTAAATCAATATTTACAGAGCTTATCTGTACGTGAACGCGTGATGGTAATTTTCACAACAGTTTTTTTAGTTGTTGTGATTATTGGTTTTGCATTATGGAAAATGCATGCTTTGGCCGAGCAACAGCAAAAACGTTTAAATGAATTAAAAGATTTAATGGTTTGGATGCAAAGTAATGCAGCAACAATGAAACCTGCAAATGATCTGGAGCTATCAGCAGCAGATAAAATTCAACGTACGGCACAACAACAAGGCTTATCAGTTTCTTCACAGCAGAATGGTGAGCAAATTCAAATTGTCGCTGAACATCAAAATTATGCTGTTCTTGCAAACTTCTTAATGCAACTTTCTCAAATGGGCTTAAGTATCCAGAAAATGGACTTGGTCTCAAATAACAATCAAATCAAGTTAACTGCGACCGTGCAATAACTATAAAGGAGCTTGAAGCTCCTTTATAGTTATAGACTCATCATGATGAGTATGATTAACTCTGAATGACTCTAACTCTAAAATAATTTTTTTAAGATCAGAAAAATACAAACGAACAATGACTTTTTTGGCGTAGCTATGTTTGATGACGTTGGTAAGTGCTTCTTCTGTAATCCGCAATAATGTCAAACATTCCAATGCACTAGGTTGTGAATGCCAAAGTTCTGCAAAATCCCAAACAGAGACTAAGATTAAAAATCTGAATAAAACCAGAAAATTGTTTAATCAAGAAGCACTAAAGCAAAGACTCTACAAAATAAGCCTATGTCAAGCATGGTGTTTTGTTGAGCCTATGCCTATAATACGGCTACTTGAAAAATCAGTAGACTGTGATTGGTATGTTATATTCATTGGCTCGCCCTTTGTTGTTTACTTTGGCACCAGAGCGTGCACATGAACTCACACTTTCTATGCTCGATACAGCGCATAAATTTGGATTGATGCATCAGAAAACTGCACATAAACCAGTGAGCTGTATGGGTATCGAGTTTCCAAACCCTGTTGGTCTTGCTGCTGGTTTAGATAAAAATGGTGCGCACATTGATGCTCTAGCTGCTTTGGGTTTCGGTTTTATTGAAATTGGTACCATTACACCACGTCCACAAGCAGGTAATCCTCAACCACGTTTATTTCGTATTCCAGAAGCGAAAGCAATCATCAATCGCATGGGATTCAATAATGACGGTGTTGATCAACTGATTGAAAATGTTAAAGCTGCTAAGTTTAAAGGCGTTTTAGGAATTAACATTGGTAAAAATGCAGATACTGCCGTTGAAGATGCGGTTTCTGATTATTTGATTTGTTTAGAAAAAGTTTATAATTACGCATCATATATTACAGTTAATATTTCCTCACCGAATACAAAGAATTTACGTAGTTTACAAAGTGGCGATGCACTTACAGAGCTATTACAAACTTTGAAACAACGTCAACTAGAACTTGCTAAAGAAAATAATCATTATGTTCCTTTAGTACTCAAAGTAGCGCCAGATTTAACGCCTGAAGATATTACATTTATCGCTAAACAATTATTGAAATTTAAGATTGATGGCTTAATTGTTACCAATACAACATTAGGGCGAGAAGGCGTTGAAAATTTGCCAAATGGTAATGAGGCAGGTGGTTTGTCGGGCGCACCCGTTTTTGAAAAAAGCACCGAATGTTTACGTCAGTTCGCCGATGTTTTAGATGGAAAAATTCCTTTAATTGGTGTCGGGGGAATTGTTTCAGGTGAGCAGGCCGTAGCAAAACAAGAGGCGGGCGCGAGTCTCGTTCAAGTATACAGTGGCCTTATTTATACAGGCCCAACACTAGTAAAAGATTGTGTTAACGCGATGACTGTGTGACATGAACACACTTGATATCATCATCCTGATCATCTTGCTCATTGGAGGGCTGAACGGTTTGCGTCAAGGATTTATTAAAGCCTTTGCGAACTTGATCGGGTGGATATTCGCATTGGTCATTGGGGCTAAATATGCAGTCATTTGGGCACCTGCGATGAGCAGTCTAAGCCAAGACCCAGTTGTGCAAAAAATTGCTGCTTTTGCTTTTATTGTATTAGTCATCGTGATTTGCACGTGGGTGATTACCGCATTCCTGAATGGGCTCTTGAAAAGTTTAAAATTGGGCCCATTAAATCGTCTAGCAGGCGGTGCATTTGGTTCACTAAAAGGTTTATTAATTGTCTTGATTGCGATGCAGGGTGTCGGTCCTTGGGTGAATAGTTCACCACATTGGAAACAATCAAAATTTGTACAGATCTTATTGCCATACGCGCCATTAGCGACTGAAATATCAAAAGATGCTGCAAATGAAGCGATACATCAAATGACATCTGAAGGTGCGTTATTACATCGCCCTTCGACTGAAATGGAGGAGTCAGAACGCGCTTCAGTAGATCAACGTTCTGATCATTCAACGAAAAATCCTTTTTATTAATTGGGGTTAAACCCCGTTCCTAGCTTGTCGAGAGGTTGCTATGTGTGGAGTTGTTGGGATTGCCGGTAAATCGCCAGTAAACCAAATGTTATTTGATGCCTTGACGATGTTACAACATCGAGGACAAGATGCAGCAGGGATTGTAACTTGCCATCAAGGGCGTTTATTCCTCCGCAAAGATAATGGTATGGTGCGTGATGTATTCCATACCCGTCACATGCGTGCTTTGCTTGGTAACTATGGGATAGGACATGTTCGTTATCCAACAGCAGGTTCATCAAGTAGTGCTGAAGCACAGCCGTTTTATGTAAACTCTCCATATGGTATTACCCTTGCACACAATGGTAACTTGACCAACGCCGCAGAAATTCATGATGATCTGTTTAAAACAGATTTACGTCACATGAATACTGATTCTGATTCTGAAGTTTTACTCAACGTGTTTGCACATGAGTTACAGAAGATCGGTACACTCAACCCAACGCCAGAAAATATCTTCCACACCGTATCTCGTGTTCATGAGCGTTGTAAAGGTGCTTATGGGGTTGTTGCGATGATCACAGGTCATGGGCTTGTTGGTTTTCGTGATCCAAACGGGATTCGTCCTTTGGTTTATGGTTCTCGTGAAACTGAGCAAGGCACTGAATATATCATTGCCTCTGAATCTGTTGCGATTACAGCGCTAGGTTTTAAAGTTGAGCGTGATATTGCACCAGGTGAGGCAATTTTCATTAATTCAAATGGTGAATTGTTTACCAAACAATGTGCAGTAAATCCTGAATATCGTCCATGTATTTTTGAATATGTGTACTTTGCTCGCCCAGATGCAACAATTGATGGCATCTCAGTTTATAAAGCTCGTTTAAAAATGGGTGAAAAGCTGGCTTATAAAATTTTGAAGGAATGGGGTAAAGAGCACGATATTGATGTGGTCATTCCAATTCCAGATACTAGCCGTACTTCAGCATTAGAATTGGCTAATATTTTGGGCGTGAAATTCCGTGAAGGTTTTATGAAAAACCGTTACATCGGACGTACCTTCATTATGCCAGGTCAACAGCAGCGCAAAAAATCAGTTCGTCAAAAGCTAAACCCAGTTGAGCTTGAATTTAAAGATAAAAATGTACTGTTAGTGGATGACTCGATTGTACGTGGTACAACGTGTAATGAGATTATTCAAATGGCACGTGATTCTGGCGCGAAGAAAGTATTCTTTGCTTCGGCTGCACCTATGGTGAAATATCCAAACGTGTATGGTATCGATATGCCAGCAAAATCTGAATTAATTGCTTCAGATCGTACAGTTGAAGAAATTCGTGAGATTATTGGTGCAGATCGTTTAGTTTTCCAAGATTTGGAAGATTTAAAGAACGCAGTGCGGACTAGCAAAGTACCTAATTTAAGAGAATTCGAATGTTCAGTATTTGACGGGATCTATGTGGCTGGTGGGATTGATAATGACTATCTGATTAATCTCGAGCAGAAACGTAATGATTCAGCAAAAAAGAAAGCAGATGGTTATATTGATGTAAATATCGATGCTTCTTCTGTTGATTTAACAGGTATTAAAGAAGAGTAATCATTTAAATCTATAGAAAAGCGGGAAATTCCCGCTTTTTTATTTTATGATACTTAAGGTTTCGAAGCCTCTAAGATCAACAATGTAATCAGGAAAATTTACATTGAAAGAAATGAGCCATTATTTAATTGAAAATAAAAATATTGCATGGTCGGTAAGTTTTTGCTTGCTCGCTATGTTGTCGACAGTTTTTATTCTCAATTTGATTTTGGGGTTGGTCGTTCATTTCTTTGACTACACTCAAGCCATTTGGTGGCATGTTCTTAGTCCATATTTCATCTTTCTTTTATTCTTCGTTATGGTTTGGTCGGTTGGTGCTGAACTGTATGTCTTACGTGAAGGCGGCCATTCACTTGCAAAACAACTTAAAGCAAGACGCCTTGTTTTTGATGAGAGTACGCCCGAAGAAAGCACAGCATTAAAAGTCGTGGAGCAAGTTGCTCAAAGTTTTGCGATTGATACCCCCGCTGTTTATGTACTCCCAGATGAAGTTGGTGTGAATGCTTTAACCGCAGGCTTCAGATCTCAAGACATCGTAATTATTTTAACGTGGGGTGCTCTACAAAATTTGGATGAGCTAGAGCTATATGGCTTATTAAGTTATGAATTCAACCAGATTTTATCAGGCGAAGCAGTCGAAAATACCAAATTAAAAATTTTATACAGTGGTTTAACCACCTTTAGTCAATGGGGGAGTAAATTAGCTCAAGCAGGCTACAATCCTTATGCAACGTCTTATCGAAACAAATTCGAAACTATTTTTGTTGCGATTGGTGGAGTGATTTGGCTGATTGGTAGTTTAGGCATCTTAATAACGCGTTTAATTAAATATTTGACCTTAAGTGGGCGAACCTTTCGTAATGACCTGAAAACTATGCGTTTGATGAATAATAATGCCAATATTCAAACCTTGTTACGTATCTATGTCCACCATTCAGGGTCGCAAATTCATAGTGCGTATTCAGAATCGATTTCACATATGTGTTTCGCAAATTCTCTTAGTCCGCAAAGTTGGATGAATATTCATCCAAGTATCAAAGATCGAATTTATGAACTAAATCCTACTTTGCTACAGGATTTGCAATTAGAAAATTTAAAAAAGCTACGTAATCGTCCTTTGTTTAGTCTGTTTCGTTCTTTGGAAGAAGAAATGACAGATATGACATTACCTTGGAGTTCTCCACAGCCTTTACCTTTATTACGTTTATCACCGATCAGTTTTGCCTTAAATGATGCAATTAAGCCTTTAAATTCTGAAATGCGGAAGAATAAAAAGCGCCCAGAATTGATACAAAGAGCGATGCAAACGGCGACAGGTTCAAGGGAAGTGATGGTTGCGATTTTGATGATTCGTCAATATCGTGAATTCATTCCTCAAGAAGCCGCTGTAAGTCATGCAATCGTAGATTCTTTATTGAATTTAGATGGTCGTATTCATGTTCAAATCTTCCATGATGCCTGTAAGAATATTGGACACATGCCGACAAGTATTGCTCGTCAATTTTTGACTAAATTGGCTTGTATTATTCAAGAAGACGGTGAGGTGGGTCTGCTTGATGCTTTATTGTTGGAGAGAGTAAAGCGTGAACTTAATCTTATGCCTGCACATTTACCAACATCATTTGAAGATGTGAAAGCACAAATTGTGCATTTAATTGATGCTTTATTGCATGTACAACAAATTAATAGTCCAAATCAGCTTGAGGTGCGTGAGCGAATTCTTCAGCAGATTTTAGCACCCGAAGAAATGCAGATTTATGCAGATATTTCTGATGAACCACTTGATTTGGCAGAAATTTTAAATGATGTTTCAGGCTTATTATTACGTGATCGCCTCAATATTTTAGCAATTGCAGAGCGATGTTTATGGAGCGATCGTATCATCACGCAAGATGAATTAGATGTTTTAGAGTTGCTTTATTGGCGTTTAGGATTCGATACACGTGAAGTTGTTGAACAAATGCAAAAGAAAAATAGTTTGATGATTATTTAATAATAAACTCGTATTAGAGCTAGAAAGATCAAGCTTAAAACGTTACGTGACAATCACATAAAATGATTTAATTTCAAGGTAAGCTTGCCCTTTATTTTAATCTTGAATTACGCATTTTTTGAGTAAGTTATGCAGCATATTGAAATTTTAAAGGCTTTATTTTTAGGGTTTATTGAGGGTTTGACCGAGTTTTTACCGATTTCAAGTACGGGTCATTTAATTTTATTTGGTCACATGATCGACTTCCATTCTGACGATGGGCGTGTATTTGAAGTTGTCATTCAGCTTGGTGCAATTTTGGCTGTTTGTTGGTTATATCGACAAAAGATTTTTGATTTGGTTAAAGGTTTTTTTAGTGGCGATTCAGAAGCGCGTCATTTTGCTTTTAGCGTTTTAATTGCTTTTTTTCCTGCTGTCGTGATTGGTATTTTTGCAGTCGATTTTATTAAAAGTGTTCTATTTAGTCCACTTGTGGTCGCAATCGCACTGATTGTTGGTGGTCTGATTATTTTCTGGGTTGAATCCAAGAATTTTGATCATAAAACAACTGAAGCGACAAAAATTACTTACAAGCAAGCTTTTTTAGTCGGTTGTGCACAATGTGTTGCGATGATTCCAGGGACTTCTCGTTCTGGTGCTACCATTGTGGGAGGAATGTTCTCAGGCTTGTCTCGTAAAGCGGCAACAGAATTTTCTTTCTTTCTTGCGATGCCAACGATGTTGGGGGCTGCAACTTTTGATCTTATTCGTAATGCGGATGTATTGACACAAGATAATATGTTGAATATCGGGGCTGGTTTTGTTGCTGCTTTTATTTCGGCATTATTGGTGGTGAGCGCATTAGTTAAATTTGTTGAACGCCACACTTTACGCGTATTTGCTTGGTATCGGATTGTACTGGGTATAATTTTATTATTTGTTTTTCTATAAAAATAAAATCTCCCTTTTAGAAAAATTACTAAAAGGGAGAGATTCTAAGTTAAAATTCTTATTCTTTATTTCTTTTTTTATGTTTAGAACTGGTTCGATTGTAAGATGACAATAGCTAAAATGAATGCCCGAGATTTAATCATTGATTTACTTTTAGGGCTACAAGGTCGTGAGATCTCGATTAAACAAATTATTATCGCAGCGAAGCTTTTTGAGATTAGCGAAAATAGTATTCGTGTCGCAGTAACCCGATTATCTAGTGATGGGGTGATTGAGGCGATTGAGCGGGGTATATATCAATTTACGGCTAAATCACACGAATGGGCCGATGTAATGTTGAACCGTAAAAACGGAATTAAACAAACAAAACAATGGGATCATCAATACTTAGCTGTCTTTACTGGTGAATTAGGGCGGGTTGATCGTACAGCTTTAAACCGCCGAGAACGCGCATTAAAGCACTTCGGTTTTAAAGAGTTAGAACAAGGCATTTATATTCGCCCTGATAATTTAGCCATTTCTTTTAAAGAGGTATTTTTGGCATTACAAGCTTCTGGCTTAGAAAAAAGCGCCAAAATTTGCCAAATTAATCATTTCGACACCACAACATTAAATAAAATTCCGAAGCTTTGGCCCACTCAAACACTTAACCAAAACTATAAAAAATATAGTCAAATGATTCAAAAGTGGTTGGAGACAGTTGAGCAATTAAGCTTAGATATTGCTGCTAAAGAATCGTTATTGCTTGGTCGGCAGACCATTTCTTTGCTGATGAATGATCCATTATTACCTGAGGATTTTGTTGATGTTCATCTACGTGATCAATTTGCATTAAGTGTTCAGCAATTGGATCAGACTGGACTGGAATTGTGGCAACGATTCTATGAAATTAGTTTAGTATAAATATTACTAAAAAATTAATTTTAATGTATTGACAGAAATATTACTTAATCTAAAATAAAAATTATATTTATGTATCTATGAAAATAAAAAATTGTAGGGTAGGGATATGAATACACGTACATCAATAAGTGATTTGTTCACCAGAGAAGAAATCACAGAATTGACAACAAAGTCAGATTTACACGGTAGTTGGGCTGTTTTATCAACTTGGGCAGTCATTGGTGGAACCTTCGCTGCGGTTGCCAGTACATGGGAGTATTTACCTGTCTGGGGCAAATTACTGATGTGTATAGCTGCATTGGTAATATTAGCGGGTCGTCAACTTGCGCTTGCAATCATTATGCACGATGCTTCACACCAAAGCTTGTTTAAAACCAAATGGCTGAATGATATTGCCACTGATTGGCTTTGTGCTCGCCCAATCTGGAATGATTTAAAGAAATATCGTGCCCATCATTTACGCCATCACAGTAAAACTTCTACCGTAGAGGATCCTGATCTGTCTTTGGTAGAGGGTTTTCCAACTTCGAAGAAATCGTTAATGCGTAAGTTTTTCCGTGATGTTTCTGGAATAACAGGATTAAAATTCGCACTTGGACGAGTGCTTATGGATGTTGAGAAAATGGAGTGGACGGTATCTAACGACCGTCGTTGGATTTCTCAAGAGGGACGCCATTGGGTCGACTATCCAAAAGCATTTCTAAAAAATAGTGGTGGTGCAATAGCAACAAATGCTGCTTTGTTTTCAATATTATGGGCAGCCGGTCATCCTAAATTGTATGCGCTTTGGATATTGGCATATTTAACACCATTTCCATTATTTTTACGTGTTCGTTCGATGGCAGAACATGCAGGTATGCCAACCAGTAATAGTGCATTAACCAATACACGGTCTACAAAAGCAGGTTATATTGCTCGTGCTTTAGTTGCACCTATCCATGTCAATTTCCATAAAGAACATCACTTAATGGCAACAGTTCCATATTTTAAGTTACCTAAAATGCACCAGATGTTATTAGAGCGTGGGCATGTTCCTGAGCCTCCTAGTTACTGGCAAGTCTTAAATGAACTTTCAGATCAAGCTGATTAAATGTTTGTTTATAGTTTTAGTCATAATTTAAAAATAATCTAAGTCATTTGGGATGTATTGTTATGGCACTTAGTAAGCATGAAATTACTCGTTTTTTGGCACAGGAATTTCCTCAAGCACTCGAAAAAACTAGTATTGAAGAGATTAGCCCTAAAGGGGCACAGTTACTTTATAAAATCGATCAGAACGATTTACGTCCAGGTCAAACTGTATCAGGTCCAACCTTGATGTTGGTGGCTGATTTCGCGCTTTATGTTGCGATTATGGGACATTTAGGTCTAATTGCTATGGCTGTTACAACCAACATGACCATTAATTTTTTTCGTAAACCGAATGGAAATCAAGATATTAAAGCTGAGTGTAAATTAATCAAAGTTGGTAAAACATTAGTTACAGGGGAAGTGTGGTTATATTCTTTGGATGATGAAGAACCAGTTGCGCATGTGATTGGAACATATGCGCTTCCACCGCGAATAGCTCAGTAATTATTTGATTAATTAGAATTGTTTAAAACGGTCTTGTTTAGAGAGTAATTGAATGGAAATTCCTAAGATTTGAAACTTAGACAATGTGATGGTGCGATTATTAGTGGTTTGCGTGGTCGCCAATTCAATAAATATGTAGCATCATTGGATGCAATTGGTGCATGAATAGACTTAAAAACAGCAATACTTGCCTATCAATGATTGTTGCTTATGAACCCTTTGAACTCTATAAAGGTTTTGGGATAAAGGTGGAATCGTAAAATTTCCATTAACACAAATTTCAGCAAATTTTATTATTCGAAAGGATAACTTTCCTGAAGGATTTGGGCAAAAGTCTCGTGAATGGGTAGCGGGTCAACTTGAGGGTACTTTTAATATCATCGCAAAATATGAAAAAGAAATTCCTGAAAAATATTGAATGAACATTCCCCCACCCCCCGAAGAACAGCTTAATTATATGAAAATGATGCACGAAGCTCGTATTTCTTTAACCAAAGCAGGTATTTATGATCCTAAAATGATGAACTTTCTGAAAAAAGTGCGTTGTAAGCAAAATCCAAATAGTTTTGAATACGCTCTGAATGATGAATAAAGCATCGTTTACAATTCTGAAAACCTCTTTATTCATTGTAATTAAGAGGTTTTTTATTCATTCCAAAATGTTAAATTTTAAAAAACATAACAACATTTAAGTATGCGAAAGAGTAAGAACATGCTAAAACTAATTATGTTCAAATTTATTTGTTCTTACTATACTCGGCTAATATGACGCAATCGTTCGACTTCATACCTTTATCGCAAATTGAATCAAATCAAGAACATATTTTAGCGATTAAACGTAATGATTTACTTCCTCTACTCAATGATCCACATCGTTTGAATCATTATGCCGATCATTTAGTTCAAGCTCAAAGTGTATTACTGAATGGTGTTGACCCTAGATTGAATCAGCAATTGAGTGAAGTGATTACCCAGATTATTCAGCAACTTTCAATTTCCAAAAAACATTTAGGTGGTCGTCGTTTTAACGCGTTGCAAAAATGGTTAGGTATAGATGTTGAATACGATGCTGGTCAAGTAAAGTTTGTCAAAGATCTTGAGCGTTTAATCAATGAAGCAAATCATTTAAGTCAGCGCTTACAGATCGAAATCCAAAAATCCCAATCACGACTACAGCAAGCTTTAGGTTTGAGAGAACAGATGGCCGCTTATATCCGCGCCGCTGATGAATTTTTAAGAGAATATCCTCAATTTACTCAACAGCAAAAGCTTGACCATTTTGTTGAACGGCTCTCAAAAAAAATAAACACCTTACACACCTTACAAACGAGTAATGATATTGCGATGAAACAAATGCAGTTATCACAAGAGTTATCTTTTGGCTTGCTAGATCGATTTAAAGAAGCACAACAGGTTTTGATTCCTGCATGGCAATATCACGTTAAACAAAGTACAGCATCGACTTCAACAAATACACTTGATCAGCTTGATAAAAGTCGAGAAGATTTAATTAAAAATTTGAAAAAATCATTACAGAAATAAGAGGGACAAAAGATGTCAGATTCAGAACTTAGCAAATTATCTCATGAGCTTGAAGTAAAGCCTGAGCAACGTTTTGAACAGTTGAATTTAAAAGATTTAGGATTGCAACCACATGATCTTGCAGAAGTAATGGATGCACATAAAGAATTGGCAGATATCAGTACCACAGTGGTAGCTGAATATGGCAAAAATATTGCCAGTAAAACTTCAACTTATACCGATGAACTGTTAAATCTGGTTCAGAATAAAGATTTGGATACGACTGGACAAAAACTTAATGAGGTCGTGCAAGTCGCACAGCAATTGAATACTTCAAGTATTTTGAATAAATCAAAAAGCTCTGGGTTTTTTGGCGGTTTACTGAGTAAGTTTAAAAATGCTAAACAAAATTTTGATCAGCATTTTAATACCACTAAAGAGCAGATTGATGTATTGGTCAAAGAAATTGAAAGTTCTCAATCGGGGTTGAAAGCTCGGGTTGGAACCTTAGATAAAATGTTTGATGCGGTACAGGATGAATATAAACAGCTTGGTGTTTATATTGCTGCAGGACAATTAAAACAGCAGGATATTCAGCAACAGATCTCAATGCTCACATCAAAAGAGCAGGATCAACAAACGATGCAACAGATTTATGATCTTAATCATTTGGCGAATAATCTTGAGAAAAGAGTCAGTGATTTGCAGGTTTTACAACAATCTGCAATGCAGACTTTGCCGATGATTCGGATCATCCAGTCGAATAATTTAATGTTGGTAGATAAGTTCTATGCTATTAAGAACATTACGCTACCTGCATGGAAAAATCAGATTAGTTTGGCGATTTCATTACAAGAGCAAAAGAATAGTGTCCAGTTAGCAAAAGCGATTGATGACACAACGAATGAATTATTACGCCGTAATGCTGAATTATTGCATCAAAACTCAGTCGATACTGCGAAAGCGAATCAACGTTCAGTGATTGATGTAGAAACACTTGAACATGTACAAAACACCCTCATTAAAACAGTAAATGATGTGATTCAGATCCAGAAAGAAGGGATGCAAAAGCGTGAGGAAGCGACAACACGTTTACGTGCTTTGCAAGAGAACTTAAATCATTTAGTGCTTGAGCATAGCCAGCCACCTAAATCTTGATATTGTTAATTTTTGAAGGAAAAATCATTGTCACCCATAAACGATTTTAGTGTACAACCGATTGACCAACGTTTAGATGCATTAAATAAACGTCAACGTCATTTAATGTTCTGGTTCGTTTTAGCCTGTACATTGGTCGTTATTACAGTTGCATCGTTATTTTTGCAAAAAGAATTTATCTATCGGTTCTTTGATCTTTCCACGCATGTTCAGGCATTAGATTTGCCTTATCATGTTCAAGAATTGGTGCCATTTAAACAACCAGTCGATTATTTTTTTAATTTATTATCATGGTTTGGTTGGTTGTTTCTAAAAATTTTGGTTTCGTTTATTGGGGCATTTTTACTGCTCAGTTGGATGAAGAAATTTAAGTTTTTTCAACAACGTTTCCAAGCATGGACACAACGAGTTTTGGCTTGGATTATTGTCTTTATTTTGCTTTGGTCTGGTCTGAGCTACATTCAATACGATTGGAAAGATGAAACCAAACAGGCGTATCAACAATGGATGAGCTATCAAAATAATATTGTTGAAAGTCAAATTGCTCAAGATTTACAGCAGGCCAACATTTCATCGACTGAAAAAGCCTATGTGTTGGCACAAGTGGCTTTATTGCATCAGCCTATCGATCGTAAAACTGCCAATGTCTACGTGAATCAATTGATTGTTGCTGAGAAGAATAACCCGATTCAGTTTAAACAATATGATTTTAAGCCTGAACAGTTATGGGTTATGCAGCAGCAGCTCTACGGTAAGAGTATCACCTCAATTACTCAGCCCTTAGATCTGCGTGCACAACAAGCCGAACGTATTTCTCAGATTGTGAATGTAATTTTATTGGGCTTGATTGTGTTGGTTGTTGCTTTAAGCACCATTTTGTATGTACTCGCTAAGCAATTGAAAAATCGCCATATGCGCATTAATCAAAAGCTTGATGTCTCTTAAATCTTAATTCGGTTTATCCGATTAAATTTATAAAAACATACTGTTTTACCTATTTATTAGTTTTGCGTACTATAGCTTCATCGAATGAATTTAGCTGATTTGAACTGCTTAGAATTTGGAGAAATACATGTTAGATCAAAATATTAAAACCCAGTTAAAAGCTTACTTAGAACGTTTAGAAAGTCCAATCGAGTTAGTTGCGGCTTTAGATGAATCAGACAAAGCTGCAAAAATCAAAGAACTCGTGACTGAAATTGCAGAACTTTCTGACCAAGTTACGGCGCGTTTTGACGGTTCAAACGCTCGCCGTCCGAGTTTCGGTGTAGCTAAAGCAGGTGAACAACCACGTGTGTTCTTTGCTGGCTTACCGATGGGACATGAGTTTACTTCTTTGATCTTGGCTTTATTACAAGTGTCAGGTTATGCGCCTAAAGTATCTGATGAAGTCTTGAACCAGATCAAAGGCTTAAACTTAAAAGCAAACTTTGATGTGTTTGTTTCATTGAGCTGCCATAACTGTCCAGATGTGGTTCAAGCACTCAACTTGATTGCAATCTATAACCCGAATGCAACGGCGACCATGATTGATGGTGGTTTCTTCCAAGAAGAAGTTGAAGAACGCAAAATCTTAGCTGTACCGATGGTGTTTCAAGACAATGAACATATTGGACAAGGTCGTATGACTTTGGAAGAAATCGTGGCGAAGCTAGATACCAACTCAGCTGAAAAAGATGCCGCTGCACTCAATGCCAAAGATGCTTTTGATGTATTGGTGATTGGTGGTGGCCCTGCAGGTGGTACAGCAGCGATTTATGCAGCACGTAAAGGGATCAAAACAGGTATCGTGGCTGAACGCTTTGGTGGTCAGGTCATGGATACTATGGACATTGAGAACTTCACCACGGTTCAAAAAACTGTAGGTCCGAAGTTCGCTCAAGATATGGAAGCCCATGTACGTGAGTACGGTGTGGACATCATGAATTTGCAACGTGTCAGCAAGATCACAGGTGCAGATCAAACCGCCAATGGTCTGGTTGAAGTTGAATTAGAAAATGGGGCTAAGCTTGAATCTAAAACCATTATTCTTTCAACAGGCGCACGTTGGAGAGAAATGAATGTACCGGGTGAAGCAGAATACCGTACCCGTGGTGTGGCGTACTGCCCACACTGTGATGGCCCATTATTCAAAGGCAAACGTGTTGCGGTGATAGGTGGTGGTAACTCTGGTGTAGAAGCAGCGATTGACCTTGCAGGAATTGTTGAGCATGTAACGTTAGTTGAGTTTGATACCAAGCTTCGTGCAGATCAAGTGTTGCAAGACAAGTTAAACAGCTTGCCGAATACCACTGTGATTTTGAATGCACTCAGTACTGAAGTTGTGGGAGATGGTTCACAAGTCACGGCGTTGAAATATAAAGATCGTGCGACTGATGTTGAACATACAGTTGAACTTGCAGGAATTTTTGTGCAGATTGGTTTATTGCCAAACACAGATTTCTTGAAGAACAGTGCGGTTGAACTGAGTAATCGTGGTGAGATCGTGATCAATGATCGAAATGAAACCAATGTCAAAGGTGTATTTGCTGCGGGTGACTGTACCACCGTACCATACAAGCAAATCATCATTGCCACAGGTGAAGGTGCCAAAGCGTCTCTATCCGCTTTTGATTATATGATTCGCTCTGATGTGTAAATGATTTGATTAAAAAAGCCCCAATTGTTTGGGGCTTTTTTATTATGCTTAATTCTTCGGTTTATATAAACCATGATCAACTAAATGTTGGCGTAAGATGCGACGAAGTTCTAACACAGCTTCGGGCGTTTCTTGAATAGAGTGACCACCCGTGAAGATCTTCTCGGAAACAGCACCATCTAAATGTGCACTCTTATAAGGAACAATCCCGTCTGTAATGACATTTGGATCATCACTTTTAGTAATATTGCCCATAATAGAATGAAAAACTAAGCCTTTTTCGGGTGGGATACTAGCTGTCAGTTCCATAAATTTAGATTTTTTACTTAGATCACTTGGTCCATTTTGAATGACATCATTCGTTAGTGTTTTAACAAAGTCTTTTAAATCAACATCATCACTGGTCAGCGTATCTGCGAGGGTCGTTAAGAAAGTTGCAGGAAGTTTAATAATTTTTCTTGCTGCTAGAGTAAACCATCGGTCTGCATAATCTGTACCTCGGTGTGGTGCTGCGAGAAAAATAGCTCGATCAAAATTTTCAATTGGTTTCATTTTGAGTCTTTCACCAATGACAGGGTGTTTTCTTAGACGTGTTTGTTGGCGATTATTCATCAATTCTAAAGCTTGTTTAGAAATATCTGCATCACTCACTAAAAGCCGACTAATAATTCCACCCATACTATGCCCAATTAAAACTGCATCTTGCGCTGCTGCATCTTTGGGATTAAGTGAACCAAATGCTTGTTTTAATAAAGCATAAATTTGAAAACGGCTTTCCAAAATTGGCATATTGGTAGAGTAAAAAATTTGCCAAACTTGATAATGTTCTCTTAATATTGCATCACCCATAATGTCATTAGTTACCGCAATCCATGCTTCAGGGCTACTTGCTAGACCATGTACTAATACAATGATTTTCTTATTCGGGTTATAGGGTTCCAGCATGTATATATGCGGCATTGCCAAATGCTGATCGCGGTCAATTAAGGTCAAATATGCAGCCGCACCTAAATTGTTTTCTGCTAGCCATAAACCATAGGGTGCAGAAAAATTTGCTGCTAATGAATATGGTTTACCTGCAATCTCTACTTTCTCAACGCTATAAGGATCATAAACCTTAATTTCAAAATTCGGGTTTGTTAAAACATCTTCTATCGTTGCATTCGATTTTTTAGGTTGAGCAATAATTGTTGCTGCTAAATAACGTGCTTTATGAATATTCGGATTTATCCCTTTAGGATAATCATGCGTTAAAGGATTAAGAATATATTTATTTTCTTGTGATGATGAGTCGGTCGATGGAAAAACTGCGACAAAATCAGAACCGAAACCATCACGGCGGTTAATCGCCCTTAATCCAGAAAAATTCATGTTATAACTGGAAATGAATTTTTCCAGTTTCATATTTTGTAGGCGTTGATATGCTTGAATATCAATTGTATAAGTACTTTTTCCAATTTTAATCGTTGGGGTAAGATTGGTCGATGGATTCCTTAAACGATGACCATTCACCAATTGAGTAAGTGCCTGATTGTAGAAATCTCGAATTTGTACTTGGCGGTTATCAAAAAGTCGTTCTTGTGGCTGACGTGATGTTTTGAATAAATAGGCATAACTATAACGAATACTTTTATCCAAAGCTTCAAGCTGCTGATCTAAACAACGTTCATAATTTTGCTGAATGAGCTTTTGTTCATCAGCAGGTTTGTGTTTAGACAATTTACTGATTTTACATTCTGATGAGTCCGACAGTGACATGGCTTTAGCAAGATATAGTTCACTGGCTGTCGACAATAATTGTTCGTCTTGAATCTGAGGAATTTTGTGTAGATCTGCAATGCATTCATTCGGAGATTGCATACAAATTTTTGCTTCTTTACCTGACATCGATAAGACATTCAGGCTTGCTTCACTTAACTTTTTCTGAGTTACTATACTATTACGTTCATTGGCTAGGGTGACATCAACCGCTTGTTGCTTGAGGCTAACGACCTGACAGCCATTTAAAGCAATAGTTGATAACAGCGTAAAGGCAAATAGATATTTGTTTGAATTAGATGCTTGCATTATCAAGGAGCAAATTTAGCTGGAAGATTCTAGCTATAATACGAAAAAAAGATGTTTTTTCAATCAACTTAAAAAAATAGACTGTTCTGAACAGTCTATTTTTACAAAATCACAAATCTTTAATTTAGGACTTGCCAAACATTCCAACGTTTTCCAGATTCAACTTCTTTGATAAGTTGATCTGCAACTTCGGCTTCATCAGGATAATTAATTTTATAATTTTTGAGTGTTTGAATCGCATTTTTCTTTTGCTCTAACCATAAATAGTTATTTGCGGCAGAAAGATAGGCTTCTTGTACACCGCCTTTAATCGCTTTATCTAGATATGGAATCGCTTCACGTTGACCGCCACCTTCAGATAGACCAAAACCAAACCAGAAATTAGTTTCAGGGTCATTTGGACTGATCGCAAGAATACGCTGTGCGTAGTTGAGAGATTTTGTTGTATAGGCTGTACCTAAGTCCATATTACGTGCCATAACGCTTGCTTTAAATGCACGAGTAAGTACATCCAGAGAAGCATTGGGCTTTTCTGCTAAAGCATCGAGTTTCTGCGTAATTTCGCGAAGTTTTGCCTCATAACCTTTACGTTCTTGGCGTTCTGTAAAACGTGGTGGATAGTGACGGGCCTTGCCTTCAACCAGTTGCAGGAAATCATCAATTTCAGTCACATCAACTTCATTATCGCCTGCAAGCACGGCATATCTCATGTTGCGCTGTTTGCTGTTGACCGTTGGCACAATCAGTTTGTTCACTTCAAGTGTGGTTGATTTTGATGGGTCATTCTGTAGGCTTACCACCATTTTGGTCACAGGCTGTGCTGTTGCATCCTTAATTGCAAGCTCAAAACTTGGTGGCGCATCATAATTAACTGGATTCAAGGCATAAAAAGGTGGTGTTGGGTCTGGTTCTTTAAAAACAAAAGGTTGGGGTGCCGCAACTTCTTTTTTTACAGGAGGTGGTGTACTACATGCAGTTAAAACAGAAGTTGAAAGTACAAGTAATGCCAAAGGCTTAAAATTCATGCTTTACATCCATTAATTTTAGTGAATTAACTAGGTCGGTCGTTGGTTTTACCAGTCTAGGAAAAGCAAAACCAACTTGCAACGAGAAGCTTGTTACATTTTTTATAAATTGGATTAGTTCGAAGAAGTTTTGCTCTGAGCTTCACATTCACGTCTAACTTCTTCAATAATTTTAAGTTCTTCTTTACTAAATGGCTGGGTCTTCTGTTTTTGACCGTTAAATGTTGGGTCCAGTAGCGAGAGGCGCATGCAAAGGGTATTCATGCGCTTTTCATTTTGCTGCATCCGATCCAGTAAAACACGAATACCTTCTAAAATTGGGTCTGACTGATCCTGAGTGGTGGCATAAGGCTGGAAACCGATGCTTTCAGCATAATCACGGCGGCGTGCTTCATCCTGCTCAATCTGGGTTTTATCCTTGAAAATGTATCGTGCAGGGTTGCCAACGGCGGTTACGCCCTCAGGAACTTCTTTGGTCACAACCGCATTTGAACCGACTTTTGCACCTTTATGGACGGTAAAGGGACCGAGGATTTTAGCACCTGCGCCCACCACCACACCATCTTCAAGCGTGGGGTGGCGCTTGCCTTTATTCCATGTCGTGCCGCCAAGCGTTACTCCATGATAAAGAGTAACATCATCACCAATTTCGGCAGTTTCACCAATCACCACACCCATGCCATGATCAATGAAGAAACGTTTGCCAATTTTTGCACCTGGATGAATTTCAATACCTGTGGCAAATCGGCTAAAGGAGGAAAGCAGGCGAGCCGTGCCTTTGTACTCTTTTTTCCAGAGTTCATGTGCCATACGATGCATGATCAGAGCATGAATCCCAGGATAGGTGGTGAGAACTTCCAGCGTATTGCGTGCAGCAGGATCACGTGCAAATACAGCCTGAATATCTTCTTTAAGCTGTTTAATCATTGGCATGATCCTCCGAATTGGTTTGTTTCCATGAGCCTTTGGCTAAAGCCTGCACGCGGCTGAAAATTCCGCGCAATAAATGATATTCCATACGATCTAATTGTATCCTTCCGAACAGGCGACGCAAGCGTAATGGAAGTAAGCGAGGATTATTTGGATCTAAAAATTCGATTTCAGTCAGCATTTTTTCTAGATGAGGATAGAATTCTTCCATTTGTTTTTGTGTTACTAATGGCTCATCCCATTCCATGCTCTGTTGTTGTTTAAGTTGCATGTGATCATCTGGAACAACAGTCATTTGTTGCGTATTTTGTTCGAGTGCAGCCATTCTCAACTCATAACAAATGACTTGAATCGCTTGTGCGACATTTAAAACACCATACTCAGGATTAACTGGGATGGTTAAGTGATAATTGGCTAAAGCAAGTTCTTCATTGGTGAGACCACGGTCTTCACGACCAAAAACAATAGCGATATTTTGTTGTTGAGTTGCAGCTTGTAACGCTTCTTTTGCAGCAGGACGTACGTCCAGTAACGGCCATGGAATGGTACGGCTACGTGCGCTAGTTCCAAACACGAGATGACAGTCTTGAATAGCCTGCTCTAAAGTATCAACAATTTCAATTTTTTCAATTAAATCCTGTGCACCCGCTGCTAAAGCATCAATATCTGGGTGTGGATAGGTTTTAGGAGCAACTAAAACGAGTTGAGATAAACCCATCGTTTTCATTGCACGTAAGGCACTACCAATATTGGCTGGTAGGGTGGTATTGACCATCACAATACGCACATGATCCAAGTGTTTGGACACGTTATTTGAGTCAAACAGATTCATATATCATCCAAAATTAAGAGTATTGAGAGATTTCAGCTTGATACAGATCAAGTGCTTCATCCATAGACATGTTTTCAGGTGGTGGTGCAACTGTCGTTACTTTAGGCGCTTCTGCTACCTTTGCAGCTTTTGACTTCACTTGATATTCAATAAAAATCGCGTCTTTACCAAAATAATCACGTAGCTTGCCTAGCAATTCATCTAAAGGTGCGACTTTCCATTGCGGACCTAGATGCAACTCTGCTGTCGCAAAGCTTTGTTCAAGTTGGATTTGTAAAGCAATATGCTGACACATATCGACATTGCAATAAGGTAATAAAATTGCCTGTAAATCGTTGGCTAAAGATTTGGTCATTAAATCTTGAGGGAGACGAATTTGAATACTTTGGGCACGCTTTTGGCGGATTTCATTTAAATTAAACGCTTTACTTAAACGCGCCATTGGGCGATCAAAGCCTTCACGTTCGTAGATTTCGCCTTCGATAACAATGACTTGTTCTAGACGAATGATTTCTTTATAACGTTGAAAACGCTCATGATTACAGCTGATTTCCACACGAGCAGTACCATCATCTAGTGTAATCATGATACGGTTCGGGAAGTTGGCAATATCAACGACTAAACCAGCAAAGACGGTCGTGACACCACGACGAGTAGGTGTTAGTTCATTTAATTTTGCTGGAATAAACGATTTTAATTCTGGACGATAGACATCAATCGGATGACCAGTGAGATACAATCCAAGCGTATCTTTTTCACCTTTAAGGCGAACTTCGTCTGACCACGGTTTCACAGGTTTAGCAGGTTTGCGTTGAACTTCTTCAACCTCACCAAATAAATCCATGATACCCGTTTCGCGGTTACTTCGTGCTTGTTCAGCCGCTTGAACAGCTTCAGGCAATTGAGCCATTAAGCTTGAACGTTCAATGCCTAAACAATCCAATGCACCTGCACGAATTAAGGCTTCTAAAGTACGTTTATTGATTTTTTTCAGGTCGATTCGATGACAGAAGTCAAATAAATCCTTGTATGGACCTTCATTGATGCGTGAGTCGATGACTGATTGCATCGCTTGTTCACCGACGCCTTTAATTGCACCGAGACCATAAACAATGGTTTTTTCATCACTGGCGTGGAAATGATACAAAGACATATTTACGGAAGGCGGTAGCACTTCTAATTTATTATTACGGCAGTCATCAATTAAGAATACGATACTGTCAGTATTCTGCATTTCTGATGATAAAACCGCCGCCATAAATTCTGAAGGATAATGTGCTTTTAACCATGCAGTGTGATAGGCAACAAGGGCATAGGCTGCAGCATGTGATTTGTTAAATCCATAACCTGCGAACTTTTCCATATAGTCGAAGATATGGTTTGCTGTTGCTTCATCAATCTCTTTTTTTGCAGCACCTTCAATAAAGATTTGGCGCTGTTTAACCATTTCTTCAGGTTTCTTTTTACCCATGGCACGGCGAAGCAAATCTGCACCACCAAGCGTATAGCCTGCGCAGAACTGTGCAGCCTGCATCACCTGTTCTTGGTAAACCATAATCCCGTAGGTAGGTTCCAATACACCTTCTAGCAAAGGATGCAGATATTCGAACTCACCACCATGCATACGATGGATAAAGTCTGGAATTAGATCCATTGGACCGGGGCGGTATAAAGAAACGAAGGCAATAATTTCTTCAAATTTACTCGGTCTTGCTTCCTTGAGCATTTTTTTCATGCCGACGGATTCGAACTGGAACACCGCAGTTGTATTTGCGTCCGCAAAGACTAAATAAGCGTCCTTGTCATCTAATGGAACATTTGCAATTTCGAGAGGAATTTCAGATTTGATTCTTTTATTAATATTTTGAACGGCATCTTCAATAACTGTGAGGTTACGCAAACCTAAGAAGTCAAATTTAACCAGACCTGCTGCTTCAACATCATCTTTATCGTATTGCGCAACACGACTTGTTCCATCTGCTTCACACAGTACCGCTGAATAATCAGTAATTTTACCTGGTGCGATGACCACACCGCCCGCATGCTTGCCTGTGTTACGGGTAATACCCTCAAGCTTGAGCGCCATTTCCCAGATTTCGGCGGCATCATCATGATCGGGATTGGATGGATTGGTGACGATATCCTTGAGCTGAGGCTCCATTTCAATCGCCTGTTTTAAATCCACACCCAGCGGCTTGGTTGGAATCATTTTGGAAATACGGTCAGCCAGACCATAAGATTTGCCTAGAACTCGTGCAACATCGCGGATTGCGCCTTTTGCAGCCATCGTACCAAAAGTCGCAATCTGTGAAACGGCTTCACGACCGTAGTTTTGTGCGACATATTCGATCACTCTGTCACGACCTGCAATACAGAAATCGACATCAAAATCGGGCATCGAAACACGTTCAGGGTTTAAGAAACGTTCGAAAAGCAAATCATAACGTAATGGATCAAGATCGGTAATTTTTAAACTGTAGGCAACTAAGGAACCAGCACCCGAACCACGACCAGGACCTACAGGCACACCATTATTTTTGGCCCATTGAATAAAGTCCATGACGATCAGGAAGTAACCCGGAAAACCCATTTTTAAAATAATATCAACTTCGTACTTGATACGATCATCATAAGGCTTACGAATTTCAGCCCAATCTTCATTACGTTCAGCAATAGGGTAAAGGTGATTTAAGCGTTCCTCTAAACCTGTACGAGATAAATGTTCGAAATATGTGTCGATGGTATAACCATCTGGGATCGGGAAATCAGGTAAGAAATAAGTCCCGAGCTGTAAGGCAACATTACAACGTTTGGCAATCTGATAAGTATTTTCAATTGCACTTGGGATGTCTGAAAATAGTTCAGACATTTGCTCACCAGTTTTAAAATACTGTTCAGAGCTATAATTCTTAGGACGTTTATCGTCACCAAGTACATAACCATCGGCAATACACACACGTGCTTCATGTGCTTCAAAATCATCTTGTTCAACAAAGTGAACATCATTATGTGCAACGACACCAATTTGATATTTAGCAGCGAGTTTAACGGCTTGTTGAATAAAATCTTCTTCACCAACACGTTCAGTACGTGTTAATGCTAAATAAACACGATTACCAAACTTTTCAATCCATGCTTCTAATAAAGGTTCTGCTTTTTGTGGATTGGATGAACACAGCATTTTGCCAACATCACTATGCTGTCCAAGCAATACAATTAAATCTTCTGATTGTTCAAGTATCCATTCTTTTTGTACGCATGGGATACTAAGTTGTTGTCCTTCAATAAAGCCCCGAGATACGATTTCGGTTAGATTTCGCCAACCTTTACTGCTCATAGCTAATAAGGTTGCGCGGTGCTCTGCGTCATTCAGTCGAATGACACTGCCTAAAACAGGTTTAATGCCTTTTTTTAAACAAGCTTCATAAAATTTCACCGCAGCGTGCAAGTTGGATAAGTCAGTTAATGCAAGCGCAGGCATGTCATCTTTAACGGCAGCTTTGACCAAATCAGGTATGCGAACAATCGATTCCGTAATCGAAAATTCTGTATGGATACCGAGATGAACAAACCGCATAGAAGGACTATCCTTTTTCAAAGCAATGCATAGTTTAGCATGCAAACCGAAAATGGCATGCTTAATATTTTGGCAAACTGTCTATTTGTGTTGTGCTTTTTATAAATTAATAAAAATTAACTTTTGATTTATATGGAAATATAAATATACATTTACTTAAGTTGTTTAGCCGGTAGAATGTATCTGCATAAAAATGTACCAAAGCAGGTTCAAGAATGAAATTAAAGAATATCGTATTTTTAATATTATTAAGTATGAGCGCAATTTCTTTAGCTCAAGCTGAGGATGTGTCTTTTAGCCAAGAACTCTTTCAACAAGCAAAAAGCGGTGATGTGATTGCCCAAAATAATCTTGGAGATGCTTATTATTATGGAAATGATGTCGATCAAGATTTTGGTAAAGCATTAGAGTGGTTCAAAAAGGCGGCTGCAAAGGGAAATGCTGATGCACTTTTTTCCGTAGGGTATATGTATGATTATGGCGAAGGGACTGAAGAAGATAATCCCACAGCGTTAAAGTGGTATACACAGGCGGCACAAAAAGGGCAATTATACGCGCAGTATTATTTAGGTTTTTTATACCTCTATGGTGATGACGGCGTTAGTATTAATACTAAAAAGGGCTTGGAATGGATGACCAAATCTGCTGATGCGGGATTGGATCTTGCACAAGCTGAATTAGGTCATTTGTATAGTGATGGGAATGATGAAGTCGCTCAGGACCTTAAAAAAGCATTACATTACTATCAGTTAGCTGTAAAGCAAGATGAATCTTCAGCAATTAACAATCTTGGTATTTTCTATTTGGAAGGCAAAGCAGGCTTAAAGCAAGATTATAAAGAAGCTTTACGTCTGTTTACGTTAGCCTCTAAAGCTGAAAATGGCTTAGGTTCGTCTAATATTGCTTATGTTTGTGAAGAAGGTAAGGGCGTTGAAAAAAATTATAAAAAAGCAGCCGAATATTATGCGCTTGCGGTAGAGCAGGGTGAAAATGAAGCATTGTTGGATTTGGCGCGTTTATATGAAAATGGCGGTTTTGGCTTAGCTAAGAATTTAAAGAAGTCGAAAGAGTATGAAGCGCAGTGGGATGAACTACAAAAAACTGAGTAGAGTTGATCTCGAGTTTTAATCTTGGAAAATATTATAAAAACCCTAATCTAGCTTAAGCCGATATTTCTATAATACGAATCATCGGCTTATTTGATAGGCACATCATCAACTAGAAAAGATGTCGTCATTGGTTAAATGCAATCGTAAAAAGTGGTTGGTTGATTCAGTTGATTAATTATCTCGTTTCTTTTTTAGTAGCTGTATGAATAATTAAACGGCTTTACTATATTAAGAAATGGGTGTTCTTATCGGATTATCAATTTAACCTATCTACAGGTAAAAAGGAGCCTTTTTTATGGTAGTTTCAGCAAAAAAAATTAGCTGGTTTATATCACTTATAATCCTTTTTATTCTATTTTTTATAGAATTTATTTATGATGAAAAATGGTTATATTCTAGTCAAAATATAAATGAAACTAAAAAAAATTTATATGATAACTGTTTTATGTATCAAGATAATACTCATCTAAAAAAAATATCTTTCGATATTATTTACAATAAATTTGGTAAAGATATTTATGATAGGCAGAGGCGATTAACAATCACTGAACAAGATTCAAAAATAGTTATCTATGGACACACACAAGGAGTATTTAGAGAATTTTTTTTGTTTGGTGGTGGTGGTGTTGTACTTTTATTTGATAAAAATGGAAGTTGTATTAAGCTAAGTGAGTACTTGGTTGAAAAATAGTTTTATTTTTAATTAAATCATTATCTCATTTATTTGTAGATTCAGAAGTAATTTTTAGTCGGCGTAAATTAAACCAATTACTCACGAATGAGTAATTGGTTTTTTATTTGTCAAAGTAAAACACGCCACGACGTTTAATCGACAGTTCAAACTAAGCAGTAGCACGGGATGGTACAGCCTTTGGCTTAGGTACTCCAACGGGTACAGAAACTTTTAATTTACGTTTCCCAGGTCAGTATTTTGATGCAGCAACAGGTCATTTCTATAACCACAACCGTTATTACAACCCTGAATTGGGTCGTTATATGGAAGCTGATCCGATTGGGTTAGAAGGTGGTTTGAATCCGTATGCGTATGCGGGTAGTAATCCTGTGATGTTTAGTGATCCGAAAGGACTAGAACTTAAGCCGATGAATTTTGATCAAATGATGCGTTTTGATTTATCTCAGTTGGATAATCCTTTATTAAATACCAAAATGTGGGATCAACAGGCAAAAAATATTGATTTTATACGTAATAGTAGAGAGCTAACAAATGGTGAAATTAATATGTCTAAACCAGTGTTTGGAAATAAGATCGATTATTCTTTACCTAGAGTGGTTTCGAAACCGTATGTTCCGTGGCAGCCAAATGGTACAGCAATGGCACCTAACGGAAATATATATTTTAATCCGAAAGATTATAAAACAGATTTTTCTCAAGCTTCTAAGTTAGATCGTGGATGGTTTATTCATGAAATGACTCATGTAATGCAATATCAAAATGGTATAAATGTTCTTGCTAATGGGTTGCTGTTTCAAACAGGTAAAATACTCTCAGTAGGATTGTATGATCCTTATAAATTTTCATACATACCAGGAAAAGCATTTGGAGCATACAATCTGGAACAGCAAGGAGATGTAGCTAGAGGAATTTATTATGGGAAACTTCCAAATATTATCCTAGGGAGATGAACATAAAATGAAAGGTATTAGAATTTTCTTATTTTTTGTAGCTGCTATTTTAATGAGCTCATGTAGCTATGTTGGTGAAATAAATGTTCAAGGGAATTTAAACCAAGGAGTATTTTTCAAAGTTATTCCAAGGAATGTAAGTTTTTTAAGTTCATTTAAAATCTATCAGATTGATGTAACTACTGAGAAAAGAAATAATTTGGGCTTAGTAGAAAATGTATGGAGTATAACAAGTGATGGACAGAGGATAGATGAATTTAAATATGGATCTCTACCAAAAGGCTTTTCAGAAAATAGAAAAGCACACAATTTAAATATTGATACTATATATACTGTGTCAATTGATGGTTCAATGACACTAGGCCCATTTTCTGCTATCTCTTGTTTTTATATAGATAAAAATAAAGTGGCTAGGATAATAAATTGCTAGTTAGATAGTTTCAGTTCTTTGATTTTTTATCGATAAGTCGTATTAGATTTTAGAATAGAAAAGCCTTATTTAGATAGGGCTTTTTTTATTTCAGAAAAAATAGTAGGTAACACAACATGCAGATAAAAAAACTTTACCCTATTCGGACGCATAGAATGAATGGTGTTATTGATGGGAGGCTAGGGATATTACCTTTAATTAATAAAATAAACATTAAAGAATTTAAAATTTTTAATTAAAATCTAAATATATATTAGGAATTCATCTAAGGGATTTCTCTGTTAAAAGTATTGTAAATGTTTAGCATAGTAAATTCTAATTAAATTACTCTAAGCCATTAACTTGAGTATATATATATCTTAAAAAAGGAAGCGATTTGCTTCCTTTTTCATTACTAATTCTGCTTAACGCATTTTCGCCAAGAAACGGCTTAAACGATTAATTGCCTCACGTAGCTCATTTTCAGCAGGTAAGAACACTACACGGAAATGATCTGGTGTTGGCCAATTAAAACCTGTGCCTTGAACCAATAAAACTTTTTCAGCTTTTAATAGATCTAACATCAGTTTTTCATCATCTTCAACTGGATAAATCTCAGGATCAAGTTTTGGGAAACAGTACATTGCACCCTCAGGCTTAACACAACTTACGCCAGGAATCTCATTTAACATTTCCCAAGCAATATTACGTTGTTCATACAGACGACCGCCTGGACGAATTAAATCATTGATAGACTGATAGCCACCGAGTGCAGTTTGAATTGCATATTGTGCTTGATGATTCGCACACAAACGCATTGAAGCAAGCATGTCTAAACCTTCAATATAATCCGCTGCACGTGATTTATCACCTGTGATCGCCATCCAACCTGCACGATAACCAGCAATACGATAGGCTTTTGATAACCCATTAAATGAAATGCAAAGTTGATCGCCAGCTAAAGCGGCAACTGCAACATGCTCAATGCCGTCATAAACGATTTTGTCGTAGATTTCATCTGCAAACAAAATTAAGTCATGCTTTTTAGCTAAAGCAACAATTTGCTCCAATACATGACGTGGGTAAACAGAACCTGTTGGGTTGTTTGGATTGATAATGACAATACCACGCGTATTTGCTGTGATTTTGCTTTCCATATCCGTAATATCAGGATACCAATAGTTTTCTTCATCACATTTATAATGAACAGCTTTACCACCAGACAGATTGACTGCTGCCGTCCATAATGGATAGTCAGGCATAGGAACGAGCATTTCATCGCCGTCGTTCAATAAACCTTGCATTGCCATCACAATCAGTTCCGACACGCCATTTCCAACATACACATCATTAACGTGCATATCAAAAACGCCTTTTTGCTGATAATACTGGCAAATGGCTTTACGTGCAGGGAAAATCCCTTTGGAGTCTGTATAACCAATCGCATTCGGTAGGTTTAATGCAACATCATTGATAATTTCTTGTGGAGCTTCAAAACCAAAAGGTGCAGGGTTGCCGATATTGAGCTTAATGATTTTGTGTCCTTGCTCCTCCATTTCATTGGCGGCGCGTAATACTGGTCCACGAATGTCGTAGCAAACATGCTCAAGTTTCGATGATTTCTTAATTTCACGATTTGATTGAGCAGAGTGGGGTGTAACAGTATTTTTAGACATAGCTGGATTCACTTTTGCATATCGGTATAAATAACTTTTAAAGGTTTCGACACTTACCAAATCTAGATCATGTTGATCTCTAAGTAATTCAACAATTTTTTCATAGGTAAAACCTGATTGTTGATATTGTTTAATTGTTGGTAAGAGTTTTTGAAAAACCACACTTTTTTTCTGAGACATTTTTTGTCCTATACAACCGTGCCAAACAAGAATAACACTATATTTGCTTACGAGAAAGATAGTTTTGTTAAAATTTGCTTACCTTTAAATTTAAAATTGCTTTCTTTTTGCTATTAAAAATTAATGCTTAAATTTCACTAAATTGTACGTTATGAGACTAGAGTTTTTGTTATGAATGGCGTAAATATAAAACCTGATCATCGAGATATTTTTAACATCAGAATAAAAGGTGTAGGTTATGGGAAAAGTCAATAAAACAGAGCGGGAATGGCAAAGAGAACTATCACCAGAAGAATATCGGATTACCCGTCAAAAAGGTACAGAGCCTGCTTTTACTGGGCAATACTGGAACAGTAAGCAGCAAGGAATATACGTGTGCCGTTGCTGTGGTGCAGAACTCTTTTCATCTGAAACGAAATACGATAGCGGTTGTGGATGGCCAAGTTTTTATAGACCAATTGATGGTGTTGCAATAGAAGAACATGAGGATTTATCGCATGGTATGGTCAGAACGGAAATTGTCTGCCATGATTGCGATGCACATTTGGGTCATGTGTTTGAGGATGGTCCACAGCCGACAGGACTGCGTTATTGCGTGAATTCGGCATCATTACAACTTAAAACAGAAGAAAAGAATGACGAGGAAACTTATCCATGAGTAACATTTATCAGTTTGAAGCTGAATTGTTAGAGGGAGATATAAAGGCGCTCGCCGACTATAAGGGTAAGGTCATGCTGATTGTAAACACTGCAAGTAAGTGTGGTTTTACCCCACAGTTTGCAGGGCTTGAAAAACTCTATGAAAAATATAAAGCTCAAGGCTTAGAAGTTTTAGGGTTCCCTTGTAACCAATTTGGTGGTCAGGATCCCGGCACGAATAAAGAAATTGGCGCATTCTGTCAAAGAAATTATGGTGTAAGTTTTACAATGTTTGCAAAGGTCGATGTAAAAGGTCCTGAAGCACATGTTATTTTTCGATTTCTAACGCGTGAAGCGAAAGGCATCTTAGGTAGTCGCAATATCAAATGGAACTTTACTAAGTTTCTTGTTGGGCGTAATGGCGAAGTTTTAGGCCGTTATGCTCCGACGACTAAACCAGATGCCTTAGAAGCTGATATTGAAAATGCATTAGCAAAAAAATAATATTGAGCAACAAAAAAGACGGTCATTTGACCGTCTTTTTTGTTGGAATATTGCTTAAGACTGTTCAATTGATGTGGGCTTTGCTTTTCTAAAGCTGTGTAGTTTACGATTGATATCATCAATGAACGTATAGACTACAGGAATAACCAATAACGATAAAAAGGTACTGGTAATTAACCCGCCAATAACAGAAATTGCCATTGGTGCACGGAAACTCGGATCTGTTCCGATACCCAACGCAATCGGTAGCATACCTGCGCCCATTGCTAGAGTTGTCATGATAATTGGGCGTGCTCGCTTATGGCAGGCATCCAACAACGCATTCAATCGAGAATAATCTTTTTCCTTTCTCGCGATAATTGCGTAATCGACCAATAGAATCGAGTTTTTACTTGCAATTCCCATTAACATAATCAAACCAATCAAACTTGGCATCGAGAAGCTACTTTTTGCTAAAAGTAAGAGTACGAATGCGCCACCGAGTGATAGAGGTAGAGCGACCAGAATAGTGATCGGTTGTAGGAAGTCTTTAAATAAAAGAACCAGAACAACATAGATACACAATACACCTGTCAGCATCGCCAAACCAAAGCTTGAGAATAACTCTTGCATGACTTCAGCATCACCAATATTGGTACGTTTAACCGTGGGTGGTAGGTTTTTCATGGTTGGAAGTTGGTCAACTTTAGCAGCAATATCACCTAACGGTTGATTATTCAGTTCGATATTAAAATTGATATTACGCAAACGATTGAAACGATCAATTTGCGATGGCCCACTTTCAATATTGACATCTGCAATCGTCCCTAACATCACAGGGCCGTGGCTGCCTTTGATCATCAAGCGTTTCATTAACTCCTGATCTTGGCGAGCAGCCAAAGGCAGTTTAATCACAACGGGAACTTGACGTTGAGATAAGTTTAATTTAGCCAAGTTTTGATCAAAATCACCAGCCGTGGCGATACGCAAAGTTTCAGCAATATCATAGGTGGTGACACCTAAATCTGCGGCTTTAGCAAAATCAGGACGAATTACCAGTTCCGGGCGAATTAAAGCCGCGCTTGAAGTAATACTCCCAATATTTGGAATAGTGCGTAATTCTCGTTCAAGCTTACGTGCTGTAGACATTAAAGCTTCAGGATCATCACCTGAAAGAGCAAGTTGGTACTGACTATTATTTCCAGCTAAACCCACTTGTATTCGAGCACCCGGCAATGGAGCTAAACGCTGACGAATCTGATTTTCAATCTCTTGTAAACTTGCACTACGATCAGAACGTCCAGTAATCTGAATGGTTAATGTTGCTTTTCTTGGTTCGCTTGAAGCACCGCCAGAGAAAGGATCTGTTCCTGCTGCACCACCACCAATCGTTGTGTATATACTCTTGATTTCAGGATGATCTTTAATCAGATTACGTGCGTATTCTGCTGTTTTTAAGGTATCAACAAATTGCGAACCGGGTGCAAGCTCTAAACGAACTTGAGTCTGTCCTGTATCAGGTGGTGGAACGAAACCTGTTGGCAGTAAAGGAATCAGCATCACTGAGCCAACGAAAAAGGCAATTGCCCCAAATAAAGTGACCCAACGATGATTTAAACACCATGTGACTAAACGCATATAGCCACGCATGACACGTCCATCGTTAGCGCGATCTTTAGCTAGTTTTGTTGTACCATGATCTAGTTTTGCTTGCGTATCTAAAGTTTCATCTTGCTTTTCAACTTGACCTATCCATGGTTTTAAAATGTAAGCAGACATCATTGGTGTAAGCAGGCGTGCAACTAAAAGAGAAGCAAAAATAGCCAATGCAGCCGTCCAACCGAATTGAACAAAGAACTTACCTGCAATTCCACTCATAAATGCTGTTGGTAAAAATACTGCAATTAACGTGAACGTGGTTGCAATGACCGCTAGACCAATTTCATCCGCTGCTTCCATCGCTGCTTCATACGGGGTTTTTCCCATTCGCAAATGCCGAATAATATTTTCAATTTCTACAATTGCATCATCAACCAAGATACCAACCACTAATGACATGGCGAGTAAAGTCACTGTATTTAGGGTAAATCCAAAGTAATACATCCCAATCAGAGCGGGTAATATAGACAGTGGTAGGGCAGTTGCAGCGATGATTGTTGCACGCCAATCACGTAAAAATAGCCAAACTACCAAGATTGCTAAAATTGCCCCTTCATAAAGAAGTGACATCGAACCTTTATAGTTATCTGCAACTGGTTTAACAAAGTTAAAAGCTTCTGTAATTTTAATATCCGGATGTGAGGCTTTCAGTTTCTCTAATGCTTGAGCTACACCTTTTTCAACATCGACTTCACTGGCACCTTTGCTGCGAGTAATTTCAAAACCAATGACAGGTTTACCATTCAATAGCGCAGCAGAGCGTCGTTCTGCAATTCCATCACGAATAGATGCAACTTGATCAAGGCGAATATGGCGACCATCACTGAGCGCAAGATCCATTGCACCAATCTCTGCAGCCGTTTTGACGGTTGCAATAGTACGAATTGATTGTTCGCTGCCCCCAATTTTGGTTTGACCACCTGAGGCATCTTGCTGAATCAAGCGTAATTGACGGGTAATATCTGTAGCAGTTGCATTTAATGCTAGTAATTTTTCAGGGTCGAGTTCAACTTCAACTTGACGAGTCACACCACCTACACGGGCAACCGCACCGACACCTTTCACTTGTAACATGGCACGTGCAATATCATAGTCAACAAACCATGACAGTGCTTCTTCATCCATTTTCGGTGATTGAATGGTGTAGGTGAGAATTGGTGAGCCTGATAAATTTATTTTACTAACAATCGGATCTCTTAAATCAGCAGGTAAATCGGATCTCACCTGTGATACAGCATTACGAACATCATCAACCGCTTCTTGTAGCGGTTTTTCCAGTTGAAATTCTGCTGTAACCGTAACAACACCATCTTGAATATTGGTGTATTGATTTCTTAAACCTTGCAAAGTCGCAATCGAGTTCTCAATCTTGCGTGCAACTTCGGTCTCAAGTTGAGGGGGGGCTGCGCCAGGTAATGCCGCAGTTACTGTGACCATCGGAAGTTCAATGTCTGGGAATTGCTGTATTTTCATCCAGTGAAAACATAACAATCCTGCCAAACCGAGCATAATAAACAACAAAATGGCTGGAATGGGATTGCGGATTGACCAGGCAGAGAAATTCATTTTAATTCCCCTGTGTGGTCACAAGTTGTTTGGTCAATGGCGTATCAGGGATATCTTTGGCAACAGTAACTAAATCTCCATCCGTTAAGAAACCTGTTCCAGAAGAAACCAATTTTACTTGTGTTGGTAAATCCATGATTTCTACACGATCACCTAGACGGCGACCTATAGTGACTTTTTGCTGTGTTACACGATTATTTTGATCAACAATAAAAACATAAGAAAAACCATCCCGCAGTAATAATGCCGTTTGTGGAATAGTTAATGCTGGTTTCTCACCTAAATCAAATTCACCTTTCACAAACATTCCCATACGAACAGCTTGAGTCGTTGGAATATCTACATAAACCAGACCGTAACGAGTTTGTGGGTCAATCACAGGGGCAATCATTCGAACCTTGCCTGTAACTGTCGCTTGGGCTGGATCAGGTGAAATGATGCGTGCAGTCATCCCTTGTTTAAGTTTATATAAATCAGAAGAAGTAACTTCGGCACGCCATTCGAGTCGATGGTCTCGAATCAAACGGAATAATTCTTGCCCTGTTTGTGCTAGAGATCCAACCGTGGCAGTTCGTGCTGAAATAACACCATTATCAGGTGAAACTACTTGAGTTTGAGCTAAGCGTAATTGATTACTTTCAATTTGAGCTTTGGCTGCGTCAAGACGAGCTTGTGCAGTTGCTTGTGAGGTTTGATATTGCGTGGATTCTTGAGCAGAAATTGCACCCGTATTTTTAAGCTGTTGGATACGCTTGTTATTGGTAATCGCATCAGCTAAAACAGCTTGCGCTTCGGCATAACTTGCCTGAGCTGCTGCGAGATCAGCACGTATTGTTTCACTGTTGATTTCAGCTAAAACTTGACCGCGTTTCACCTCATCACCAACATTCACATTGACACGAGTAAGCCGTTGACCTGATAGCTCGCTCCCAATGACAACTTCCTGCCACGCTGCAATGTTTCCATTTGCGGTAAAGCTTTGTTTCCAATTTTGCTGTTCAGGTTGAACAACCGTCACCGTCAGGGCTGCTTTTTGTTCTGCTGAATTTGCCTCTTTGCGCTTTTCCATATTTGCTGAGTTTTTGGCTTTGTTTGTTTGCCAAAACATGATTGCAATAATTAAAAAAACAACAATGATCGCTAAAATAAACCAAATTTTTTTCTTAGTTTTCTGGGGAGTTTGAGAAGCCATCTTTCCATAATCGCCAAATATTGATGGCCTAAGTATAGACGAAGATTTCAACAGATGGTCAATCGTAAACTGACAGATGAAAAAATTAATAAAGGGTGAGTTTCAACACAATATAATAGGATACGGCTTATAAAGTGATCACTCGCTATGATTTCAGATTGCTATAAAGGAAGTAAGCGATTAGTGACCACGCTTTTCATTACAATTGTGGAGGTAAGGCGCTGTACATTCGGTAAAGCAGACAGACTGTCGTCATAAAGTTTTTGAAAACTTGCTAGATCTTTAGTCACCACATGCAACAAATAATCAGGATTGCCAAACAGTCGCTGTGCTTGAATCACATTAGCAATTTCACTGACCTGTTCTTCAAAGCTAGACAAAGCCCGCTTATCACCATCTTTTAAAGTCACAAAAATAATTGCCGCAAAATTGAAGCCAATTTGAGATGCTTCAAGATCGGCATGATAACCCTTAATGACCCCAGATTCTTCTAAAGCTTTCACTCGGCGATGACAAGGGGATAGACTTAAACCTATTCTTTCAGCCAATTCGGTGATAGATAATCGCCCATTTGCCTGTAGTTCAGCAATAATTTTCTTATCAATGCGATCCATTTGGAATAATCTACCTTTTAGTTTTGAAAACAAGCAAACATTTGGAATAACATTTTAAGCATTAAAGTCTATTCTCTCAATTCTATTTTCACCAAATGGTGAAAAATAACAATGATGAAGAGTAGGTGTCTGATATGGATCTAAGTGTAATTTTTGCTTTTTGGTGTGTTTCAATTTTATTTGTTTTAACACCGGGCGCAGATTGGGCTTATGCGATTCTAGCTGGCATAAAGGGGAAGTTTATTATTACAGCTGTTTCAGGGCTTGTACTGGGGCATTTTTTAGCGATTTTGTGTGTTGCAGCTGGCGTGGGCACTTTAGTTAGTCATTATCCAATTTTATTGACATCTTTAACGATTGTTGGTGCATGTTATTTATTGTGGATGGGAATAAGCTTGTTGATTCGACCAGCTATCATCTCAAGTACTGAACAGCAGATATCTGCGTTTGATTCAGCAAAGTCTTGGTTCGTTAAAGGTGTGGGAATTAGTGGGTTAAATCCAAAAGTTTTATTGCTCTTTTTTGCACTATTACCGCCATTTATTCACCCAAATTTGCAGTTTTCAGCTACAGCTCAGATCCTTTCTTTAGGTATTATTCATCTAATTAGTTGCGCGATTGTTTATGTATTGGTTGGAATCGCAGCGAAGAAATTATTAAGTACACGACCTCAAGCTGTAAAAATAGTCAGTCGTATTTCGGGGAGCTTAATGATTTTGATTGCCACCATATTGATGATTGGACAGCTTTCATAAGTTCCTGAAGAATCCATGCTTTGACATAGATTCTTCAGATATTTAATTGATTAAAGAATTGCTTTTAGTCGTTTTACCACTTCTTCACACTGTGCTAAATCTGCGACGAGTGCCATCCGAACGTGTCCTTCGCCCGGATTACCTTGTTCGGTATCACGAGATAAATAGCGACCTGGTAACACCTTAATATGGGCTTTTTCCATCAACATTTTTGCAAAAGTTTCATCATTATCAACTTTCAACCAATAATAAAAACCTGCATCAGGTTTTTGTAACGGTAGCAAATGTCCTAATTCTGTTTGGAATAAATCAAATTTAGCACGGTATTGTTGACGATTTTCTTCTACATGTGCCTCATCATTCCATGCCGCAATCGAAGCCAATTGATGTTGAACAGGCATCGCAGCGCCGTGATAGGTACGATATTGTAAATAAGGTTTTAATAATGCTGCATCACCCGCAACAAAACCAGAACGCATACCGGGGAGGTTTGAACGTTTAGAAAGGGAGTGGAACACGATACAATTCTTATAATCATCACGTCCCAATTCAGCACAAACTTCTAAAAGCCCAATCGGTGCTTCATCAAACCATAACTCTGAATAACATTCATCAGAAGCAATCACAAAACCATATTGATCAGAAAGTGCAATCAACTTTTTGAATTGCTCTTTTGAAAGTACAGTACCTGTTGGATTACCCGGTGTGCAAACGAATAATAATGCTGTGTTTTCCCATACTTCAGCAGGAACGGCATCAAAGTCGCCTAAATAACCATTTTCCTCGGTGCAGTTGATAAAGTAAGGCTTTGCACCTGCTAATAATGCAGCACCTTCATAAATTTGATAGAACGGATTTGGCATCACGATATACGGTGCATCTTCGCGTTTAATTAAGGCTTGCACAAAAGAAAAGATACCTTCACGTGTACCAGAAACAGGCAAAATATGTTCTTCTGCACTAATATGGTTCAGTTTGAAACGATTGCTCAGCCATTGTGCAATACTTTGGCGCAGTTCAGGTTGCCCTTTACTATTAGGGTAAGTCGACAAATGTGCAAAATTATCAATGATTGCTTGTTTAACGAACTCTGGTGCAGGATGTTTTGGTTCACCAATTGATAATGGAATCAATGGTAAATTGGCAGGTTGCACATTTTTAAAAAGTTGATTTAACTTTTCAAAAGGATAGGGATGCAATAAAGACAAGCTGGAGTTCATTTAAACAATTACCCAAAATAAGCGTTATAAGTCCCCAAAGATACGACATGATTATCATACCCAAGGGGGATTCAGGGGATTTTAAGATGGATTACAAATTTGATTCGATGCTTCATCTAAAGCTGCTTTGAGCGTTTCCGCAAAAGCTTTCACCTCTTCATGGGTGAGTAATATACCGTTTTTCTTGGTCACAAAGAAAATATCTTCTGCTCTTTCACCCAGTGTTGCAATTCTAGCGGAGTGAATATCCAGTCCTTGTAGCATAAACAAGGCGCCAATCCGAGCCAAGAGACCCGGTTGATCGAGCGTTGAGATTTCAACCATATGTTGCTGTAAAGTTGGGTTGAGTACGATATCCACGGTATTTTGCACATCGAAATGACGTAAATGGCGTGGAATACGGCGTTGCATAATACCCGGATATTGATCTGAATGGCTGAGCGCATCTACAAGTGCAGCTTTGACTTTGCGTTCACGCTCTGGATCGGTAAGCAATGTCCCAAAACGATCCAGTACCAAATATGTGTCCAAGCTAAATGAAGTACTTGCTGTGATAATTCTTGCATCTTGAACGTCAAGATTCATGCGGTCTAAGACAGCAACCGTTGTTGCAAATAAGTTCGGTTGATCACGGGTATAAATAAAGATTTGAACGGCGTCATCCGCAGCATTTCGATGTGCGCGTAATAAAACCAAAGGCTCTGGGTTATCGCCATGCTGTAAAATCGCTTGAGTATGCCATGCAATTTCATTGGCTGATTCTTTAACGAAGTATTCATCACCGAGTTCTTGCCAAACTTTTTCGACTTCGGCGAGAGAGAAGTCATTGACCAATAATTCACTGGCAGCAAATTTGGTGTCTTCAATTAACATTTGATAGTCAACAGGACGACCTAAGCCTGAACGAATGACATCTCGCGCATAGGTATACAACTGGCGCATAAGGGAAGCACGCCATGTATTCCAAAGTTTAGGATTCGTGGCATTAATATCAGCGACCGTCAAAGTGTATAGATAGTCTAAATGTTCCATATCACCGACTTTTTCGGCAAACTCTTTGACTTCATCTGGATCAGAAATATCTTTTTTCTGTGCAGTAAGGGACATGAGTAGATGATTGTTAATCAACCATGCTACAAGTTTACATTCACGTTCAGTAAAACCATGCGTGCGACAGAACTCGATGGCATCTAATGCCCCTAATTCACTATGATCGCCGCCACGACCTTTCGCAATATCATGGAAAATTGCTGCCATATAGACAATATCGTGACGCGCAATACGTTGGAATACTGAACTCACCACAGGGAATTCTTTAGCGAATTCAGGTTCTTTAAAGCGACTTAAGTTTCTGAGTAATAATAAGGTGTGTGCATCTACGGTGTAGATATGGAACAGATCGTACTGCATTAATCCTGTGATCTGTCCAAACGAAGGAATGTAGTTCCCTAATACACCATAACGTTTCATCGCCACCATCGTGTCATATAAGTGCGGTGAGCGAATAATTGACATGAATAATGCTTGATGTTCTGGGTTGTCACGGAAACGTTGATCAATTCGTTTGGCTGCGAGCACAAGAAGACGCAAGGTACGAGCACGAATGCCTGTAATTTCTGGTCGATTGGCTAACAGATAGAATAGTTCTAAAATTGCACTCGGTTCTTCAGAAAATACTTTGTGATGCTGAACAGCGAGTTTACCGTCTACAATTTTAAAGCGGTCATTAATGTCGATAATTTGGCGTTCATAATCAGGCAGACGAGGGGTAATGACTGATTCATTGAAGTAAGCAAGTAACATCTCATTCAGCGTTGAAACTTGTTGCGCTGTTCGATAATAACGCTTCATGAATTGTTCAACTGCAAAGTTCACAGGTTGACCTTCTTCACGAACATAACCAAATTTTGCTGCTATATCTCTTTGATATTCAAATAATAAGCGATTCTCATCTCGTTTTGCGATACGATGCAAATGGGTTCTAATCTCCCATAAGAAACTTTCAGCTTCTTCCAGCACACCTAATTCAAATTCAGTAATAAAGCCTAAGTGAACTAAATCATAAATACGATTGACACGGAAGTGACGTTTGGCAATCCAACCAATCTGATTAATATCACGAATACCGCCAGGTGCATTTTTGATATCGGGTTCTAAATTGCTTTCAGTATTATTGTGTTGAGCGTAGCGCTTGGTCTGTTCCGCCATTTTGGCATCATAGAACGTTTTATCTGTCCATGTTTGGGCGACAATACGACGTGGCCATTTAGTCAGTTGTTCATTGCCTGTAATTAAACGTGCTTCGATTAAAGTTGAAGCAACAGTTAAATCATTTGCTGCTTGTTCAACACAGTTTTGAATCGTACGAACGCTAATACCAGGTTTAAAATTACCAACATCCCATAAGGATGAAATAAAAGTTGAGATCAATTTTTCTTGTTCTTCGCTGATTTCATCTTCAGATAAAATCATAATGTCAGTATCAGAATATGGCAGCATTTCGCGACGACCATATCCTCCGACAGCAAATAAACCTAATTCAGTTTTATTTAATTCAGCATGATTCCATAAAAAGACTAAGGCCTCATCAATCGAGTTTGAACGAGCCTTAATCACTTCACGAATGGCTTGCCCATTTTCATAACTCTCTTGTAATTGCTTTTCTACATCTGTTCGCCATTGATTAATGGCTTTAATATCATGATGACTGGTGACATAGTTTAGCAAAGGAGATGTATTGATCATGAAAATGGGTCTACTCAATTTAAGTTAAGAGTTTGTGTGTACGCTCACTTGGTCAGCAGCTTGTTGCGCTAATTCACGTGCTTGGTCTGTTGTTTCAGCGCGTGCTGTTGCAACTCCCATACGGCGACGTTTAAAACCTTCAGGTTTACCAAATAAACGTAAGTCAGTATTTGGATTGGCTAAAGCAAGATTCACGCCAGTAAAGCTGAGGTCGTTCGCATCCACACCTGCATAAATCACGGCACTTGCAGCAGTACTATGGCGAGCTGTATTAACAGGTAAACCTAAAATAGCACGCGCATGCAATTCAAATTCGCTCTGGAATTGAGAAGCTAAAGTTACGAGACCCGTATCATGTGGGCGAGGGGAAACTTCGCTAAACCAAACTTTATCGCCTTTGATAAATAGCTCTACGCCAAAGATACCACAGCCACCTAATGCAGTTGTTGCTTTGTGTGCGATACGTTTAGCTTCTTGTAAGGCAGCAGCAGTCATGGGTTGAGGTTGCCAGCTTTCGACATAGTCACCCGCATCTTGACGGTGTCCAATCGGATCACAGAAATGGGTTTCGATTTCACCAGTCTTAGGATTTTTTGCACGAACTGTTAATAAGGTGATTTCAAAATCAAAATCAATTTGTGATTCGATAATCACGGTACCTTGATTCACACGACCGCCTTGCATCGCATATTCCCAAGCGGCATCAACTTCATCAAAGCTTTTAACGCGAGACTGACCTTTACCCGATGATGACATCACTGGCTTTACAAAGTTTGGATAACCGATGTCATCACATGCTGCGCGGAAACTTTCTAAAGTACTGGCAAAACGATAAGCGGATGTTGGTAGACCGAGTTCTTCAGCAGCTAAACGACGAATTCCTTCGCGGTTCATTGTGAGATTGACTGCTTTAGCTGAAGGAATAACGGTTGCTGTTTGGCTTTGTTCAATTTCTACAAGTACTTCAGTTGCAATCGCTTCAATTTCAGGAACAATCAAATTGGGTTGAATTTTTTCAATGAGTTGTTTTAATTCAGTTGGATCAGCCATATTCAATGTATAAGAAAAATGTGCAACTTGCATGGCTGGTGCATGATCATAACGATCTGCGGCATGAACTTCGACACCTAAGCGTTGTAAAGAAATCACAACCTCTTTACCTAGCTCCCCAGAACCTAACAGTAAAACCTTAAATGCAGAAGATTGAAGTGGAGTTCCAAGAGTGACGCTCATGCGTGTAATCCTATCCTGAGTAATTTGTGGTTAAGCATAGCAGAACTTTTTGATGAATTAAGCTTGCCTGATACAAAAAAACAAGGTTTTGTTAGACAAAAAATATGACTTATCATTGTGTTGATCTGTTTAGACATTGACTTGATAACTAAGTCGTAATTCATCTGCATTTTGACCACGAATTCCCCAATTTGATTTTGGGGTTTCAAAAATTGTAATTTCAATATCTTGTGGGGAAATACCGCATTGCTGCTGAATATTAGAAAAAATTGATTGAATAAATTGTTTTTTTGCCGAAGTTGTTCGCCCTTCAAACATTGAAATTTCAATAATCAAATATTGTTCACTGCGATCATTTGGATATATAAAATCTTCCGGAGCTAAAGCAATAAAGCGTTGAAATTTTTTTTCTACAGGATAATCGAGGCTTGTGACCAGTGCTTGGTGAATAGCATCTGACAATTGAGTTCTAAATTGTTGAATCGTTTGATGTAGTGCATAAATTTTGATTTGAGACATAAATAAGTTATTCCAAAATTAAGATTAGAAATTTTGATTCACATGATATTTTTATTTCACCACTTTAAATGATATTGGCATTAAATCAATTCTTTAGAACGCAGATTGTTCTATGCGATAAATAAGTAACAATGATTGAGTATTGTTGCTGAATTGACTAGCATAATGCGCAAATGTTCCATTGGCGATTTGATATGTTTAGTACAAAAACTCATGTAGCGACAATAATGTTGTTTAGCAGCCTTTTATTGACTGCATGTGATCATTCAAGCAATCAGCCAGAAAAAAAAGTGGAAATTAAGGCAGCACCCAAACTTAATAATGACGCAACAAGTTACGCACAAGCTGCTTGGAAGCTGATTAATGAAATTGATCCAATTGTCTACAATAAACAAGCTGCTGAGATCGAAGATCAAGTTAGAAAACCATTACGACAACTCAGTACCGATTGGCGAATTAATGTCAAAATGACGGATTCTGTGACTGAAGGAAAATATGCGCTATGCCGTAAAGCATTGACTAGTCTGGATACTTGGGCAAGAGATGTTAAAGATAATGTGAGTTCGTCAACGCAAAAGCAAGCTGACTACGAACGAGACAAGGCACAGTGTAAAGATGCAATTGATAATCCAGCTTTAGGCAATACATCACCTAAATAAAAAAGCGAGATGATGAATTTCGCTTCAGCTGGTTAAAGCTATTATGCGTTCGCCGTAACACTTTATTGCTTTAGATAACCGACAGCAGCGACTTTCTTTAACTTTTCAATATCAATCACCTCAATTTTTTTAAAACCAAGCTGTATGATTCCTTGTCTTTCAAATAGATTTAATTCTTGATTAACAGTTTGTCTTGAGATTGTTAGCATGTTGGCAAGTTGATCTTGTGAAATTTGAATATTGAAATCTTGGATACAAGCGCGATTGCCATAGCCTTCAAGAATAAATAATAAACGTTGTGCAAGACGCTGGCTGATACTTTGAGTCTGAATTGCAATTTGTTCTAAAAAAACATAACGGAGTTTTTGACTGCTAAGCAAAGCAAAGTAATACCAGTAATAGGGATTTTGCAGTAGAAATGCTTTAAGTGGTTGTGCTGGAATTTGTAAAATGACACTTTTCTTTAATGCAATAGCATCATGAGAGCGTGGTTGCTGGTCAATAAGAGAAATTTCACCAAACCACATGATGGGTTCAGCAATTGCAGCAATCGCTTCATTCCCATTCACATCGATGTATCCCAAACTAATCGATCCTTCAAGCACACCATAAACACCATCAAAAAGGTCTTGAGCATGAAATACGGCAGCATTTTTTTCTATGCTATATTTTTTTCCATGCTCGATGATGAAGTTTTGAAATGGTAAATCTAGGTGACTGAACCAAGCATTTTGATGTAAATGTTTAGGGTGTGTTGACACTTTTAGCTTAAAAAAATAGCGAAGTAGTAAAATCAAATCGCCGAACCCAATTTTACTATTC
>NZ_JANHGP010000136.1:0-203 GCF_024494585.1 Acinetobacter sp. 5862 | reverse complement strand
TGTGCTGCGACTGATGGTCCAATGCCACAAACTCGTGAACACATCCTTCTTTCACGTCAGGTTGGTGTACCTTACATCATCGTATTCTTAAACAAGTGTGACCTTGTTGATGATGAAGAATTACTTGAATTAGTAGAAATGGAAGTTCGTGAACTTCTTTCTACTTATGACTTCCCAGGTGATGACACTCCAATCATCCGTGG
>NZ_JANHGP010000135.1:0-207 GCF_024494585.1 Acinetobacter sp. 5862 | reverse complement strand
GGCTTTGTTGCACAAACCTATCTGTAAAGGCTTTTTCAGCGATATAATTTTCAAATGAAGAAGCCTACACACAAAATCTACCGCACAACCAATTGGCCCGCATATAACCGAGCACTCATAAGTCGCGGAAATATTGCCATTTGGTTTGATCCTGCTACGCAATGGTATGCTCCATCAAAAGGCAAACAAGGGCGAAATCAAACCTAC